>JBPCOX010000037.1:0-7747 GCA_050999825.1 Mycobacteriales bacterium | reverse complement strand
GCCGGATGCGGTCCGCCGAAGAACCGCTCGACGTTGCGCCGGGCCACCTCGGCGAACTCCGGTCGCCGCTCGTAGGACGTCACCCACCCGTGGTCGCCGACCGCCCGCAGCAGCGAGCAGGTGAGCGCGCCGGAGCCGGCGCCCGCCTCGACCACACGCGCGCCCGGAAAGACGTCGGCCATCATGACGATCTGGGCGGCGTCCTTCGGGTACACGACGGCGGCACCGCGGGGCATGCCCACCGTGTAGTCGGCCAGCAGCGGCCGCAGGGCCAGGTACGTCGAGCCACCGGTCGTGACCACGACCACACCCTCCGCGGAACCGATCAGGTTGTCGTGCGCGACGGACCCACGGTGGGTGTGGAACTCCTGCCCGGCCGCCAGCGTGATCGTGTGCCGCCGACCCTTCGCGTCGGTCAGCTGCACCTGGTCCCCCGGGCGGAGCGGGCCCCGGCGGCGGCCCGCGCCGGTCGGCTCGACCACCGGCCGGCTCAGCCGGCCGCGGCGACGGCGCTGGCGACGTCGGCGGAGGCAAGCACGCCGTACATGTCGCCCGACCGCTCCACCACGAGGTACTCCGACGCCGGCGCCCGGCGCATCGCCTCCAGCACCGCCGAACCGGCGAGATCCGCGTCGAGCACCAGCTCCGGCCCCAGCGTCCTGGCGAGCGTGCCGACGGCGACCCAGGGCCGGCGTACCTCCGGCGTGGCCGCCACCGCCGCCTCGGAGACCACCGCCTCGGGCCGGCCGGCGCCGTCGACCACGACCAGCCCGCGGGCGCCGGACTCGGTGGCCCGCCGCAGCGCCTCGGCCAGCGGCAGGTCGGCAGGCACCGGCAGCGCGCGCCGCGCCAGGGTACGAAGCTGGAGCCGGGGCAGCCAGCGCGCAAGCTGCGCGGAGCGCAGAGCCGCGGTGGCACCACCCCAGATGAAGGAGGCGAGCAGTGCGAAGTACAGGACGTTGACCAGGCTGGCCGGGGATCCGCGGCCGATGCCCGCGACCAGCGGCACGGCGAGCAGGGCGACGGCCACGACCCGGCCCACCCAGGCCGCCGCCACCGTGCCCGCGTGCGGGCGCCCGGAGACCGCCCACACCGCCGCGCGCAGCACCCGGCCACCATCCAGCGGCAGCCCGGGCAACAGGTTGAAGGCGGCGACCAGGCCGTTGGACAGGGCCAGCTCACCGGCGAGCACCCGGGTGACCGTTCCCTCGCCGAACAGTCCGACCAGGGCGAAGCCGATGCCGGCCAGCAGCAGCGAGATCAGCGGTCCGGCGATCGCGATCAGGTACTCCTTGCCGGGCGACTCCGGCTCACGCTCGATCTCGGAGACCCCACCGAGCAGCTGCAGGGTGATCCGGCGTACGGGCAGCCCCAGCGCCTTGGCGACCACGGTGTGGCTGAGCTCGTGGACGAACACCGACAGGTAGAGCAGCACGGCGAACAGCAGCGAGACCAGGTAGCGGGCCGACCCGATGCCCGGGACGCGCGAGGCGACGGTGGGTGCGAAGAAGACGGTGATCAGCGCGGCGATCAGGAACCAGGACGGCGTCACGAAGACCGGTACGCCGAACGCTCGACCGACCCGGATGCCCTCGGCGCGCCTGCGCCTGGGTCCGGATCCAGCAGTCGGCTCGGTCACCCCTCGATGCTACGTGCGTGCGCGTTGTCGGCGGCCCGCGGCGCAGCTGCCCCGGCGGCTCAGCCGTCTACCAGGCCCAACCCACGAGCCCACGACGTCGTGTATGCGGGATCCTCGGCCGGCTTGGCCTCCTGCGAGACGCTCAGCGGTCGTACGCATTCGATCATGACCGCGACCTCGTCGGTCATCTCCTTGGCCGCCGCCCGCTCCGCCGCCCCCGGCTGCGGGCCGTGTTGCGCCCCCTGCGGGTGCAGCGTGATCCACCCCTGCCCGATGCCCTTGCGCGAGAAGAAGTCCCCGCGGCTGTAGAAGATCACCTCGTCGTTGTCCACGTTGGCGTGGAAGAACGGCACCCGCATCGCCTCGGGGTCGGTCTCGAAGGGCCGAGGGACGAACGTCGCGATGTCGAAGCCACCGCAGCGGAACGTGGTGTGCACCGACGGTGGCAGGTGGTAGCGCGGCGAGGTCACCGGCCGGATGTCCCCGGTGTGCAGCCGGTACGGCGCCAGATCGCCGGCCCAGCCAACCGCGGTGAAGGGGTTGTGGCCGTAGCTGAACGTCGTCCACTCCCCCAGCCGCTTGACCTTCAGCCGCCAGCGCGCCTCAGGTCCGCCGTCCCAGTCGGCTGGCGGCTCGGCGTACGGCTCGGGGGTGACGAGCACCTTGGGGTCGACCACCGCATGCCGGCCCATCAGGCCGAAGTCGGGCAGCTCGACGCCGGCGACCGACTCGATGACATAGCAGAAGGACTCGCGCCCGTCAGGGACGAACCGGTGGGCGGTGCCCTTGGGGATGACGAGGTAGTCCTCGGCGGCGTAGTCCAGCGGGCCGTAGTCGGTCTGCAGCACGCCGGCACCGGAGTGGACGTAGACGACCTCGTCGGCGTCGGCGTTGCGGTAAGCGAACGGCATCGGCGTACGCCGCCGGGAGATCGACACCCGCAGGTCGGCGTTGCTCAGCAGCGCCAGCCGCCAGCCTTCGGGGTCCTCGGCGTCGGCTGGGGTCAGCCGGTTGAGGTCGAAGGCCACGGGCCGCAGCGGCCCGTCCACGCCGAGCCAGGAGGTGGGCGAGGCGGTGCGGTAGAGGTGGCTGACCGCACCGGCGAACGCCGCCCGGCCGTGCTCCTCCTCGACGAGTCCCTCGGGAACGCCGACGTGGGTCTGCCGGGCGACCCGACCCTTGCTCTCCATTGCCATGAGTCCGGACCCTATGCCGCGACTGCCGCCGGCGGCAGCGGCCCGAACACGCATCCCCATGGGCCCTCCAGGGTGCCGCATTCTGTCGGTCCGCTCCCCTACTGTCGCCGGCTATGACCACCACCGATGAGCGGCCCGGCGTCGCCGCTGGTCACGGCGTAGACCTGCCCTCCCCGGTGGTCGGCTCGCTTTCGCCGTCCCGGGCGTCGGACTTCCGCACCTGTCCGCTGCTCTACCGGTTCCGCACGATCGACCGGCTGCCCGAGCGTCCCAGCGAGGTGGCGACCCGCGGCACGGTCGTCCACGCGGTGCTGGAGCGGCTCTTCGACCTCCCGGCCGCCGAGCGGACGCCCGAGACCGCCGCCGCGCTGCTGAGGCCGCAGTGGCAGCGGTTGCTGGCCGACGAGCCCGAGCTGGCCGAGTTGTTTCCCGGCGATGACGGCACCGCCGAGTCGGCCTGGCTGGCCTCCGCTACCGAGCTCCTGCACGGCTACTTCACCTTGGAGGACCCGCGCCGGCTGGAGCCGGCCGAGCGAGAGTGGCGGGTCGAGACCGTCCTCGACTCCGGGCTGCGGTTGCGCGGCTACGTCGACCGGCTCGACGCGGCGCCGTCTGGAGACCTGCGGGTGGTGGACTACAAGACCGGTACGGCGCCCGGCACCGACTTCGAGGAGCGGGCGCTGTTCCAGATGAAGTTCTATGCGCTGGTGCTTTGGCGCACCTCCGGGCGCGTGCCGCGTGAGCTGCGGCTGCTCTACCTCGGGGACCGGATGATGCTGCGCTACGCCCCGGAGGAGGCCGAGCTGCGCGCCTTCTCGCGCAAGCTCGAGGCGCTCTGGCAGGCCATCGAGCGCGCGACCCGCACGGGTGACTGGCGGCCCCGGCCGAGCCGGCTCTGCGACTGGTGCGACCACCAGCTGCTCTGCCCGGCGTTCGGCGGTACACCGCCCCCGCTTCCCGTCGGTGCCGACGCCGTCCCGGTGTAAGGCTGCGGTTGGCCGGTGCGGAGCACGCGATCAGGCGGGGCGGGCGAAGACGACGACGTTGTCGGCGTAATGCCGACTCCGCCGGTCGAAGCTGCCGCCGCATGTGATCAGAACCAACCGACCGGCGACCTGCTGGTCGAAGACGGAGCCAGGCAGGGTTGCCTTGGAGTACTGCCGGCGGGCAGCCACGACGTAGCGCGCCGACCTTCCCTGACCGCTGACCGTGACCACGTCGCCCGGCACCAGCGTCTGCAGATGGAACAGCACGCCAGGTCCGCTGCGGGCGCTGTCCACATGGCCGTCTATCACCACGCTGCCATCCGGGCCGCCCGGGTGGGCACCGTCCCCCCACCAGCCCAGCACGGCCGGGTCGTCAGGAACGCCGAGCGAGCGGTCGGCGCCCACGGCCATCGGTACGACGACGGCCTCCACCGCCAGCCGCGGTATCGCGATCCGGTCCGGCACGAAACCGACCGAGCGCTGCGCGCCCGGCGCTGCGGTCGCAGCGGAGCCCCGCGACGGTGGTAGCGCGTCGCCGACGGTGGCAGCGGCTCCTCCCGTTGGCGCCGAGCTGGGTACCCGACCGACGGCGGTCTCGCCCTGGGCGTGCAGCGCCAGGAGGGTGCTCAGCACGAGCGACAGGCCGCCGGCCAGACCCAGCAGGGCCGCACCGCCCTTCGGGGGGCGACGGTGCCGCCGCCGGGAACACCGGTGCCGTCCGCGTCCGGTAGGCGCCGCGTGCCGGCCGGTGACCGACGCGGAGGACATCGCCCGGTGCCCTCAGCGCCCTCGGGCCAGCCGCCGGCCGCTCGCGACCGCCAGTGCCAACCCGGCCACCAGCAGCGCCAGCGGCAGGACCGGCAGCCGAGGCGCGGCTCCACCACCGCTGCCCGCGTTCACTGAGATCGGGGCGAGCGTCGACGATGCCGTCTCGGCGCTGACTCCGCTCGAGCGCGGGCTTGCGGATGCGCTCTGCCCAGGGGTCGGGCTCGCCTCCGGGCTCGCAGACGCCGTCGGCGTCGGCGTCGTGCTAGGCGAGGCGGTCGACGTGGGCGACGTGCTAGGCGAGGCGCTCACCGCGGCCAGCGCCACCTCGCCGTACTGGTCGTCCGGGTGCCGGGCTGGGTGCCAGCCGGCATAACCGTTGGCCAGGTCCGGCCGGTTCGGCCTTTCCGGCATCCGGACCCGGAACTGGATGTGCACGACGGACCCGACGTACTCGGTGCCAAGGCTCATCGTGTAGCTGACGTCGGAGGTCTGCTCGATCTTCTGTGGACAGGTGTCCCAGCTACGCCGGTGGATGAACGGGTCGTGGGAGAGGCAGATGCTCGACTTCACGCTCGGTCGCAGCAGGTGCGCCTGCGCCACCAGCACCTCGGTGCCGTCGGCCTGCAGAGTGCGGACGAAGGTCGCCGTGCCGCCCAACGTGCCGGAGTTGCCCACCCGGATGTCGGTGCTGAAGGTGCCGACCGGTGGTGACGCGGCCGCGCCACCCGGCCAGGAGACCCCGGCCAGCGCGCACACGCTCGCCACCGCGGCTAACCGAACGACGGTACGGATGGACATGTGGCCCCCCTGATCGGCTCAGTGGGGCCGCATGCTATCCACGCGCTCCGACGTTTGCGGCATCTGCACCGCTCCCGACACGAAGAGTGCCGGCATCAGGCCCTGTTCATGCGGGCCACCGGCGTCTAGTCGAGGCTGCCGCCGACGTACCCCTCGCGCTCGAGGTGAAGGATGACCTCCTGCGCCGCCTCTTCGGCGCTGAGCTCACCGGTGTCGATCCGCACGTCGGCGTCCGTCGGCTCCTCGTACGGGTCGGAGATGCCGGTGAACTCCTTCAGGATTCCGGCCCGCGCCTTGGCGTAGAGCCCCTTGCGGTCCCGCTCCTCGCAGACCTCGATCGGCGTCGCCACGTGTACGAGCAGGAAGCCGCCGCCCGGCTCCACCAGCGCTCGCACGTCCTTGCGGGTCGCGTCATAGGGGGCGATGGGTGCGCAGATCGCGATGCCGCCGTTCTTGGTGATCTCCGATGCGACGTAGCCGATGCGCCGGATGTTGATGTCCCGGTGCTCCTTTGAGAAGCCCAGCTCGGAGGACAGGTTCTTGCGCACCAGGTCGCCGTCGAGCAGGGTGACCGGTCGACCGCCCATCTCCAGCAGCTTGACCAGCAGCACGTTGGCGATCGTGGACTTGCCGGACCCCGACAGCCCGCCGAAGAAGACCGTGAAGCCCTGCCGCGCCCGCGGCGGGTAGCTGCGCCGGAGCTCGGTGGCGACCGTCGGCGGGGTGAACCACTCAGGCAGGTCACGGCCCTCCGCCAGCCGGCGGCGCTGCTCGGTGCCCGAGATGTTCAGGGTGCGCGTGCCCTCGGGTACCTCGTCGACCGGCATGTAGGTGTCGCGGTCCTCGACGTAGACCATCATCTGGAACGGCACCATCTCGACGCCGAGCTCGCCCTGGTGCTCGCGCAGCAGCTCCTGGGCGTCGTAGGGGCCGTAGAAGTCGTTGCCGGCGGCGTCCTTGCCGGGGCCCGCGTGGTCGCGGCCCACGATGAAGTGGCTGACGCCGTAGTTCTTCCGGATGATCGCGTGCCACACGGCTTCCCGCGGGCCGCCCATGCGCATGGCCAGCGGCAGCAGGGACAGCATCGCGGTGCCGTGCGGGTAGCCCGGCATGATGGCCTGGTAGCACCGCACCCGGGTGTAGTGGTCGACGTCACCCGGCTTGGTCATGCCCACCACGGGGTGGATGAGCAGGTTCGCCTCCACCTCCTTGGCCGCCCGCAGGGTGAGCTCCTGGTGCGCCCGGTGCAGGGGGTTGCGGGTCTGGAAGGCGACGATCTTGCGCCAGCCCTTGGCGGCGAACTCCGCCCGAAGCTCCGCCGGGGTGTGCCGGAGGTCGCGGTAGTCGTAGTGAAGGGGCGGCTGCATGCCTTCGACCCGGCCACCGACGTACGCGGGGTTTGACCGCGTAAGCAGATGGGCGACGCCCGGATGAGCCGGGTCGGTGCTGCCGAAGATCGCCTGGGCTTCGGCCTGCAGGTCGGGGCGGTAGACCTCTTCGACGTGCAGCACGGCCAGCATGACGCCCTCGCCGTCACGCAGTGCCACGGACATGCCGGGCTCCAGCCCGTCGGCGAAGTCCTCGGTCACGTCCAACGTGACCGGGATCGGCCACAGGGTCCCGTCCGTCAGTCGCATGGACTTGCAGACCGCGGCGTGGTCGGCGGACCCCAGGAACCCGCGCAGCGGTGAGAATCCGCCCGACATCAGGAGCTCGAGGTCGCAGACCTGCCGGGAGGTGAGATCCCACGAGGGCCAGTCCGTGGACTGCTTGGTGAGCTCCTGGGCCCGGTCAGGGTCGGCAAGCAGTGACACGAGTTGGCCGCCGTGCGGCTCGATGAGGTGGTCTACCACCGGTTCTCCTCGGTTGGGGGGACGGACGTTCGGACGGCGATCTCCAGGGCACCTTCGCTGTTCGTCGCGCCCACGTGGACCGCCGGGCGCAACGACGTGTGTGAACCCATGTCGGCACGTCCGACACCGCGCTTAACGCCGCCGCCTTGTTGCCTGGCCAGCATCGTACCGGCGCCCGGCCGCCACTTCGACCGCCCCGCCCCGCGCTCACCGGAGCGCCAGGGCTGCCTTTCCCGGGCGATAGGCAACAACCGATCGGACGATGGCTCGTTGAGCCCGCGATTGGTTACCTCCAGTTCCGGGGCGGCGCGCTCGCCTCGTCCGTACGTCGAACACTCCCCGGCGGCCGCGCGCCGCCGTGGCCAGCCGCTCCTACTAGGGACCGCATCACCAGTGAGAAGACCAGCCGGCCAGCGGACCCTGGCCCCCCACCGTGCCGCCGAGCCGAGCTCGCGGGTGCCGCCGGCCACCGGTCGAGCAGAGACCGAAACCGCTGACCGGGCCCGC
>JBPCOX010000016.1:0-3154 GCA_050999825.1 Mycobacteriales bacterium | reverse complement strand
TGGCGCTACTCCTGGTCATCCTGGCCGAGGTGTGGGCTCCCCACCGCTACGTCCGCCCGCTGCTGGGCACGGGGTTCCTCGGCGCGTTCACCACGTTCTCCTCGGTTGTTGCAGCGGCCGACCAACTGGTGGTCCACGGGCACGCTCGGACGGCGGCCATCTACCTGAGCGGAAGCCTGCTCGCGGCATTGGGCGCCGCCTCGTTCGGGTTGCTGATGGGCCGCGCGATCGGCGCCACCCGACACCGCCATACCGACAATCGCAGCCCACGGAGGCGATAATGCGACTACAGGGACCAGCCCGCCGGCTGACGATCTTTATCGGCGAGACGGACCTCTGGCACCACAAGCCGCTGTACAGCGAGATCGTGCGGCGGGCGCACCGGGCCGGACTGGCCGGCGCCAGCGTGTTGCGCGGCATCGAGGGTTACGGCGCCTCCAGCCACATCCACACCTCGCGACTGCTGAGCCTCTCCGACGACCTGCCACTGGCGATCATCATCGTGGACGCCGAGGAACGGATCGACGAGTTCCTGCCGCAGCTCGACGAGCTCATCACCGAAGGGCTGGTGATCCTCGACGACGTCGACGTCGTGCGGTATGTGGGCCGTCCGGGCAAGAACGCCGGAGCGGCCAGGTGATCCTCGCGATCGCCGTTGGCCTGGTCGCCGGCCTGGGGTCCGTCGCCCGGTATGTCGCCGACCGCGTGATCCAGCACCAGCATGACCTGGTATTCCCGTTCGGCACGCTGACCGTGAACGTGGTCGGGTCCCTGCTGCTGGGACTGGTCACCGGACTTGCGGTCCATCAGGGGCTGCCCACCGGACCCACAGTCGTGCTCTCCGCGGGCTTCTGTTCCGGGTTCACGACCTGGTCGACCTACGCCTACGAGTCGCTCGCCCTCGCCGAGGCCGGCGCGTTGCTCGAGGCCGCCGGCAATCTCCTCGGCAGCCTGGCCGCGGGGCTGGCAGCTGCAGCGGCAGGCTTTGGGCTGGCGCTGCTGTGGCGATAACCGGGGGGCCGGCGCGGGCGGACGCCGAGAAGCCGGGCTGGTTGTCGCGCGGGGTGCTGAGCATCGGCACCGCGAGCTTCTGCTCCGACGCCGGACACGAGATCGCTACCTCGGTGCTACCGAGCTTCCTGACCGCCACGCTGCACGCAGGCCCGGGCGCGCTCGGCGCCATCGAGGGCACGTCAGACGCGCTCGTCGGACTGAGCAAGCTGGCTGGCGGACCGCTGTCCAACGACCCCGAGCGGCGCGCCCGCCTGGCCACCGGCGGCTACCTCGGGACGGCGCTCGCCACTGGCGCGATCGGCCTCGCCGTCGCGGTGTGGCAGGTCGCCCTCCTGCGGGCGCTGGCATGGGCGTCACGCGGTATCCGGTCCCCGGCGCGGGACACCATGTTGACGTCGCTGGTCCGGCCGGAGGCCTACGGGCGAGCGTTCGGGTTCGAACGAGCCGGCGACAACGCCGGCGCCATCGTCGGCCCGTTGCTGGCTTCGGTCTTGGTGACCCTGGTCGGCATCCGCCAGGCGATCTGGTTCGCCGTCGTTCCGGGCCTGCTCGCTGCGCTCGCCATCACGGTGGCCGCCCGGGAGGCTCGGCGTACGGTCACGAGCAGTACGGGTCGTCGAACGCTGTCCCTCAACCTGGGCGAGCTCCGTCGAGCCGGCCTGGTGAGGGCGCTGGCCCCGGCGGCACTGTTCGAGTTCGGCAATATCGCCACCACGTTGCTCATCCTGCGGGCAACCGGCCTGTTACACACCGATGGACGAAGCCTCGCGGCCGCCGCCTCGATCGCGATCCTGCTCTACGCCGCCCACAATGCGGCCGCCACCTTGGCCGCGCTCGGTGGTGGTCACCTGGTCGACCGACTTGGGCCGCGCGCGGTCTTCACCACCGCCGCATCGACATACGTGCTCGGCTACGGGCTGCTCGCAGTGGAGCAGCACGCCTGGTCGATGCTGTTGCTCGCCTTCGTGCTCGCCGGCGTCGGCATCGGCTTCGCGGAGACCGCGGAGTCCACTCTGGTGGCACAGATGCTGCCCGATCGACTCCGCGGCAACGGCTTCGGCGTCCTCGGACTCGTCCAGTCCTTGGGCGACCTGGCCTCGTCGGTGGTCGTCGGCGTGCTGTGGACCGTCTTCTCGGCGACGGTCGGATTCGCGTATGCGGCCGCTTGGATGCTCGCCTCTGCCGTCTGCTCGCGACTGCTACGCCGACCGCAGTCGACTCGGGAGTCAGGTGACCGGGTCAGTGGCGTCGGCAGCTGCTGAGCCCCAGGCCTTCACCTGACCTGAGGTCATGTCAGTGGGCGTACCTGGATTCGAACCAGGGACCTCTGCCGTGTGAAGGCAGCGCTCTAACCGCTGAGCCATACGCCCGGGCCGGTCGACCGGCGGCGGCCACTGTACCGCTCGGCCACCGCCTCGCCGGCTCTCGCCGGGAGCGACTCAGGCGCTGACCGTGCCGATCGCCACGGTCTCACTCGGCGCCACCGGCGTACGCCGACCTGGCTCGCGGCTCACTGCCAGAGCGCCGAACTTGTTCAGGTCGGCGGAGAGGCGGGCGCGGATCACCGTTGCGCCCGGTCGGGTGATGTCGAAGCTGTTCAGCGGCACCAGCCTGTTGTCGCTTCCCCGTTGCCACAGGACATAGATCTCGGCGTCGGTGTCGTTACGCGGCAGCTCGGTAGCGATCAGCTGGATGTCACGAGCTCGCACGAGGGCGGTGGCCTTCGGTTGGTCGCTGTTGGGAGTGCGTAGCTCAACCGTCCGGCAGCCCACCTCGCGCAGGCAGTTGGTGATCAATGAGGCCTGGGCAAGTCGGCGCTCCTGCGACCGGTTGCCCGCCTGCAGCACCACGTTCCAGACCGACAGCGCCATCAGCACGGCGAGGCCGGCGGCGACGGCCATCCAGGGACGGGAGGCGAACCGGGGAACGCTGCGGCGGCGGCGGGAGCTCGAGATGGGCACCGGCTCAGCGGGGCGCCGCTCGGTGGACGCGATTGCGGCTCGAATGTCGGTCCGCAGGGACGGCGGCGGCTCAACGGGTTCGACGGCGTAGGCCAGATGGCCCATCACCACCCGCGTGTCGGCGACTACGCCGGCGCAGACGGCGCAACCCGGCAGGTGGACGCGGAACGACTGGTCGT
>JBPCOX010000193.1:0-4283 GCA_050999825.1 Mycobacteriales bacterium | reverse complement strand
TGCCCGACGGCCGCGACGTGGCCAGGCTGGACTCGGCGCTGCAAGCCGCTCTCGGAACCGGTCACCACGTGGCGCTGACCGCCGACCTGGGGCCGGCCGAGCGCTACCGACGCTGGCTGGCGGTCCGTCGCGGCACGGTACGGGCGGTCGTGGGCACCCGGGCGGCCGCGTTCGCACCGGTCGCGAACCTCGGCCTGGTCGCCGTCTGGGACTACGGCGACAACCTGCACTCCGAGCCGCGGGCGCCCTATCCGCACGCACGGGCCGTGGTGGTCCTGCGCGCGCACCGGCAGGGTGCGGCGGCCCTGATCGGCGGGCTGGCGCAGACGGCCGAAGGCGCAGCCCTGCTCGCCGCCGGCTGGGCCCGGCCGATGGCACCATCGGTCGCGGCGGTTCGCGCCCGCGCGCCGCGGGTGCAGCCCGCCGGTGACGAGCTGGAGCGGGCCCGCGACCCCGCGGCGGCCTCCGCCCGGTTGCCGTCGCTGGCCTGGACGGCGGCCCGCGAGTCCCTGGCGGCGGGAGCGCCGGTGCTGGTTCAGGTTCCGCGGCGCGGATATCAGCCGGCACTGGCCTGCGGTCGTTGCCGGGCACCCGCGAGGTGCGCCTCCTGCGCCGGTCCCCTCGGCCGGGCGCTGGCTGCCGCCGACGCGCTGCCCGCCTGCCGCTGGTGCGGACGCCCGGCCATCGGGTGGAGCTGCCCCGACTGCGGCGCCACGGCGCTGCGCGCCACCGTGGTAGGCGCCCGTCGTACGGCGGAGGAGCTGGGCCGGTCCTTCCCGTCCACGCCGGTCCGCACGTCCGGCGGTGATTCGGTGCTGGCGACCGTCGCCGCCGGGCCGGCCCTGGTGGTCGCCACCCCCGGCGCCGAGCCGCTGGCCGAGGGGGGCTACGGCGCCGTTCTGCTGCTCGACGGCTGGGCACTGCTCACCCGGCCGGACCTGCGAGCCGGCGAGGAGACGCTCCGCCGGTGGTTGGCGGCGGCCGCGCTGGCACGCCCCGCCGGCGACGGCGGCCGGGTGGTGGTGATGGCCGACGGCGGCCTGCGCCCTGTGCAGGCCTTGCTGCGATGGCAGCCCGGGTGGCACGCCGACCGCGAGCTGGCGGAGCGGACCCTGCTGGGATTTCCGCCCGCGGTGCGGATGGCGTCGGTCAGCGGCACCCGGGCCGCGGTCGGCGACCTGCTGGCCGAGATCGATCTGCCGCCGTCGGCGCAGGTTCTCGGACCGGTGCCGACCGCGTCCAATCCCCGCCGGGCGCAGGAGCAGCAGCAGCGGGCCCTGGTCCGGGTCCCCCGCCACCACGGGGGCCGGCTCGCCGCGGCGCTGCGCGCGGCCCTCGCCGTCCGCACGGCCCGCAAGGCGGTGGACAGTGTCCGGGTCCAGCTCGACCCGCTCGACCTGCTGTGAGCAGCCGGTCCCTCCGACCGCTCCTAGACTGAGGCGTTCTCCGACGTACGGGAAGTCGAGGAAGTCCGTGGCCCTGCGATCCGTCCGGCTCTTCGGCGACCCCGTGCTGGCTACGCCGGCAGAGCCGGTGACGACGTTCGACCAGGAGCTGCGCCGGCTCGTCGGCGATCTCATCGACACGATGCGCGACGCGCCGGGGGCGGGGCTGGCCGCTCCCCAGATCGGCATCGGGCTGCGGGTCTTCGCCTACGACGTCGACGACGTGGTGGGACATCTCGTCAATCCGGTGCTGGGCGAGCTCTCCGAGGAGCAGCAGGACGGCGAGGAAGGTTGCCTGTCCTTTCCCGGCCTCTACTTCCCCTGTCCGCGGGCGCAGCGGGTGGTGGCCCGCGGGTTCAACATGTACGGCGACCCGGTGGTGCTCTCCGGCAGCGACCTGCTCGCCCGCTGCCTGCAGCACGAGACCGACCATCTCGACGGCGTGCTGTTCATCGACCGGATGGACCCGGCGCAGCGCAAGCTGGCGATGCGCTCGATCCGCGAGGCGGACTGGTTCGGCTCGCCGGTGAAGGCGTCGCCGCACCCCACCTTCGGTACGGCGCGCTGAGCCGTTGCGGTTGCTCTTCGCCGGTACCCCGACGGTCGCCCTGCCCGCGCTCGACGCCCTTGTCGGCTCCCGGCACGAGGTGGTTGCGGTCCTGACCCGGCCGGCGGCGCCGGCCGGCAGGGGCCGGGCGCTGCGCCCCAGCCCGGTGGCCGAACGAGCGCGGGAGCTGGGGGTGGCGGTGCTGGCCCCGGCGCGACCGGGCGACCCCTCCTTCCTGGCCGAACTGGCCCGGCGCGCCCCCGACTGTTCTCCGGTGGTCGCCTACGGCGCCCTGGTGCCGCCGGCCGCTCTGGCGGTGCCACCACACGGCTGGGTCAACCTGCACTTCTCGCTGCTGCCGGCGTGGCGCGGTGCGGCGCCGGTCCAGCACGCGCTGCTGGCCGGTGACGACGTCACCGGGGCCACCACGTTCCGGCTCGAGGAGGGGCTCGACACCGGCCCGGTGTACGGCGTACTCACCGAGCAGGTGGGCCCTAGCGACACCGCTGGCGACCTGCTGGACCGGCTCGCGACCGGCGGCGCCTCGCTGCTGGTAGCCACCCTGGACGGTATCGAGGATGGCCGGCTGGTGCCGGTGCCCCAGGCCGCCGACGGGATCTCCTTGGCGCCCCGGCTCTCCGTCGAGGACTTCCGGCTCGACTGGGCAGCGCCCGCGGTTCGGGTGGATCGGGTGGTGCGGGCCGGAGCGCCCTCGCCCGGGGCATGGACCACGCTTCGGGGTGCGCGCCTGAAGCTGGGTCCGCTCCTCGCCGGGGCGGACGCCGACCCGCAGCCGCCGCCGCTGCCGCCCGGCCGGCTGGTCGTGACGGCCGACCGGGTGCTAGTGGGAACGGGGACCACGCCGGTCCGCCTCGGGAGCCTGCGGCCTGCCGGCCGACCCGCGATGGCGGCAGCCGACTGGGCTCGCGGCGTACGTCTCACCGCCGACGACCGGCTGGTCTAGGTGTCGGGCCGGGGGCGCGCCCGCCCCGACCCCGCCCGCGCGGCGGCGTACGCGCTGCTGCGGGCCGTGCACGAGCGCCAGGGCTACGCCAACCTCGTACTGCCGGGCCTGTTGCGGGAGCGCCGGCTGGACGCGCGCGACGCCGCGTTCGCCACCGAGCTCGGGTACGGCACGCTGCGGGCACAGGGCACGCTCGACGCCGTGCTGGCAGCGTGCGTCGACCGGCCGCTGGCGGCGGTCGACCCTGCGCTGCGGCTGCTGCTGCGGCTCGGTGCCTACCAGCTGCTCCGTACCCGGGTGCCGCCGCACGCGGCTGTGTCGAGCACGGTGGAGCTCGCCAGGGCGGCGCTCGGGGAAGGACCGGCGAAGTTCGCCAACGCCGTGCTGCGGCGGGTGGCCGGACGCGACCTCGAGGGGTGGCTCGCCGAGCTCGCGCCGGCCTACGACGTCGATCCGGTGGGCCACCTGGCGCTGGCCACTTCGCATCCCGCCTGGGTGGTCGCCGCGTTTCGCGACGCGCTGGGCGGCGACCTGGAGCAGACCGCCGCGGCGTTGGCCGCCGACGACGAGCGCCCGCAGGTGCACCTGGTGGCCCGGCCCGGACGGCTCTCCCGCGACGAGCTGCTCGCGGCCACGGCGTCGGGTGGGCGCCCCGGGCCCTGGTCGCCGTACGCCGTCCGGCTCGACGGTGGGGATCCCGGCCGGCTGGCCCCGGTGCGCGACGGCCGGGCGGCAGTGCAGGACGAGGGCAGCCAGCTGTCCGCGCTGGTGCTGGCCCGAGCCCCGGTCGAGGGGCCGGACGCCCGTTGGCTGGACGTCTGCGCCGGTCCCGGTGGCAAGAGCGGGCTGCTCGCCGGGCTGGCGGCCGATCGGCACGCCCGGCTGTTGGCCGCCGACCGGGCTCTCCATCGCGCCCGGCTGGTCCGCTCGACGCTCGCCCGCGCTCCGGGCGGGCCGGCCGTGGTGGTCGCCGACGGGACCGTGCCACCGTGGGGCCCCGGCGCCTTCGACCGGGTGCTGCTCGATGCTCCGTGCAGCGGCCTCGGCGCGCTGCGGCGCCGGCCCGAGGTGCGCTGGCGCCGTACGCCGGCCGACGTGAGCGCGCTCGTGCCGCTGCAGTGCGCCCTGCTGGAGTCGGCGCTGGCCGCCCTCCGCCCGGGCGGTCTCGTGGCCTACGTGACCTGCTCGCCCCATCCAGCGGAGACGCGGGCCGTCGCGGACGCCTTCGTCTGCGACCGGCGCGACGTCGAGCGGCTGGACGTCCAGCCGCTGCTGCCCGGCATGCCGCACCGTGAAACCGGCCCTGACGTGCAGCTTTGGCCACACC
>JBPCOX010000182.1:0-4084 GCA_050999825.1 Mycobacteriales bacterium | reverse complement strand
TCGTTGGTGACGAGCCGCTCCGTGCGGGTGTCCCAGATTGCCGGCACCGTGCAGCGACCCTCGAAGGACGGGTCGGTACGCCGGTACAGGTCGCAGAGGTAGCGCTCCCCCGTGACCGGATCCCGGTCTTGCGGGCTGAGAGTGAAGCGCCAGCCACGCTCGTCCCGGATCGGGTCGACGACGGTGGTCCCGATCGCGTCGGTCAAGCCCAGCAGGTGTCGCACGATCAGCGACCGCTGCGCCCAGGGGCAGGCCAGCGACACGTAGAGCTGGTAGCGCCCCGGCTCGGAGGCGTACCCGCTCGAGCCGTCGGCCGTGATCCGGTCGGCAAACCGGTTGCCCTGGCGGACGAAGCTGCCGTCCCCGGCAGCTTCCGGTCGAAACTGCGCGGTCAGCGCCATGCCGACTCCCTACCCACGTGGTCGTCCGGGCGGCGGCTGGTGGAACCGCAGCGGAACCGGGTACGTCGGACCAGCATGCGCCCCCTGGTGTCGGCGGTCCTGGTCGGCCTGCTGGCAGCCGGCTGTGGCGGCACCTCGAACGTGGACCTGCCGGCCGCGAACCGGCCCACCGGCACCGGCACGAGGAGCCCGATGACCCAGCCGCTTGAGATTCGTCGTACGGGGGGGATCGCCGGCTTCGACGACCAGCTGACCGTCGGGCCCGGCGGCTCCGCTGCACTGAGCACCCGTGGGGGGCAACGCCGGTCCTGCCAGCTGCCGGCCGCGCTGGTGGACCGGGCCCGATCCATCCGGTGGGACGCCCTGCCGGCGGCACCCCAGCCGTCCGGCCGCAGCGACGCCATGCGCTACGTCGTCACCGCCGGCGGCCGCACCACGACGCTCGACGCGGACGTCCCTCCGGCGGAGCAGGCGGACGCCGTGGACACCGCGGCCGCGCTGTTCGCCGCCGTCTCCGCCTGCCCGCCGGCGACCTGACCCCTCGCGGCCCTAGGGGAGCGGGATGCTCGTCAGCGTGAACGGCGGCTGGCCCGGCCCGTTGAACTGCGAGTTGACGACGAGCAGCCGGTCGCCGGCCACCGCGGCCGTGGTCGGCGTCTGGAAGTCCCTGTCGCCGGTCACGGACACCACCCGGCCGCTGCCGTACGCCACCGAGAGCCGAACCTCGGCGATCTTCTCGACCGAGTTCCGTACGACGTAGAGGACACGCGACTCGAGCAGCACCAGCCCGTCGTTGCCGGTCAACCGCACGCCGCCGAGATCGAGCTGGGTGACCAGCTTGTCGTGCAGCCGGATGCGGTAGAGCTTGCCGGTGTTGGACTGGCCGACGATGACGAACCGGCCGTCGGAGGTCGCGACAATCCCGTTCACGTTGAAGCCGGGCTGATAGTTCAGCGGCGTACGGGCGAAGGTCCGGAAGACCGGCAGCCGCTGCCGGCCGGCCATCGGGTGTGCGAGCTGGGCCGCCGGGATGCGGTAGAGCACCGGCCGGAACGAGTCGGTCACGTAGGCGTCGCCGTTCGGCGCGATCGCCACGTCGTTGACGAAGGTCGGGTCGGCCTTGGACGCGTTGTTGGTGAACTGGGCGACGCGCTCGCCGGTGCGGCGGTTGTAGACCGAGACCAGCCCGGTGTCACCGCCGGCTACCACGAGCCTGGAGGCCGTGGCCTTGATCCCGACGGCGACGGTCCGGCCGTTCTGCCCGGCCGGGAGGAAGACCTCGGCCCGCCGGTCGCGGAGGTCACCGCGGTAGACGGCCCCGCCGTTGGTGCTGGTCGCGTAGTAGAACCCGCCGAGGACGGCCACCCCCTCGGGGAAGACCGCCCGGCCCGGCAGCACATAGGTGCGCAGCGTGTCCGGCGCCGCGGTCGCGGCCTGCGGTACGCCGACCAGGACCGCAGATCCCGCTACGAGTGCGGCCAGTGCACGGCGCACGATCATGGATGTCTCCTTGGATCTACGGGTGCCGGCAGCTGCTTGCTCGCCACCGCGACGCAAGATCCGGCCCGGCCCCTGGACTACGGGACCGGGCCGGACCAGCAGCCGGCGAGCCGGTTAGGCGGTCGTCAGCGAGAAGTCGTCAGTGAGGAAGCTCGTCGCGAGCGACGAGTCCTCGACCCCGACCAGCTTGATGGTGACGGTCTTGCCGACGTACGACGAGAGGTTGAACGAGCGCTGCGTGTAGGTCTTCGCATTCAGGTTCGAGTACGTCGCCAGGGTCGTGGTGGTCGTGCCCGAGATCACCTGCACCTTGAGCGTGTCGTACGCCGCGGTCGTGGTCGTCTCGCTGGTCGCCACCTTCAGCCAGAACGACAGCGTCGCGCTGGTCGCCGACGGGATCGTCACCGACTGGGACAGCGTGTCGGTGTGCGAGGAGCCGTAGCCGTCCAGCCAGCCGAGCCACGAGCCGCTGTGCGCCCGGGTGGAGTCCTGGCTGATGACCCCGGCGGTCTGCGACCAGGCGGTGGCACCGCTCTCGAAGCCCGGGTTCGCCAGCAGGTTGCCGCCGGTGGGCGGGGGCGGCGTTGTGCCGCAGGTGGCGCCGGTGACCGAGATAGCGCTGAAGGCCTGCTCCACGCCGACGCACTGCGTGCTGCTTCCACCGTAGAGGTCCTTGGCGGCGTTGACCGCAGCCTGCCGGGCGCCGGCGTAGTTGGTGCTGGAGGTCATGTAGACCGACAGCGCGCGGTACCAGATCTTGGCGGCGGCGTCACGGCCGATGCCCGTCACGGTCGCCCCGTTGCAGGTGGGGCTGTTGTAGGACACGCCGTTGATCGTCTTGGCGCCGCTGCCCTCGGCGAGCAGATAGAAGACGTGGTTGCCGGGGCCCGAGGAGTAGTGCACGTCGAGCGTGCCGATGCCGGCGTACCAGCAGTCCTTGGACGCCCCGTCGCGGCTCGGCTTGTCCATGTAGCGCAGCGGCGTGCCATTGCCGTTGATGTTGACCTTTTCGCCGATGAGGTAGTCCCCCACGTCGGCGGAGTTGGCGGCGTAGAACTCGACCGAAGTGCCGAAGATGTCGCTCGTCGCCTCGTTCAGCCCGCCCGACTCGCCGGAGTAGGAGAGGTTGGCCGTGTTCTCGGTGACGCCGTGCGTCATCTCGTGGCCGGCGATGTCCAGCTCGACCAGCGGCTTGGCGTTGCCGCTGCCGTCGCCGTAGGTCATCTGGGTGCCGTCCCAGAAGGCGTTGGCGTAGCTGTTGCCGTAGTGCACACGCGACCGGACGCCGGTGCCGTTGTTGAAGATGCCGTTGCGGCCGAGAACGTTCTTGTAGTAGTCGAAGGTCTTCTGGGCGCCGTAGTGTGCGTCCACTCCGGCGCTGGCCCGGTCGGACTGCGCACCGTTGCCCCACACGTCGTCGGCGTCGGTGAACAGCGTGCCGGTGCCGGACGCCGCCTGATTGAGGTCGGTCGTGTTGTTGTTGCCACGAGTGGGGTCCTTCATCTCGTACCGGCCGGTGCTGCTGTTGTAGCTGGTCGAGATCGACACCTGGCCGGAGTAGATGCTGTTGCCGGTCCCGGTCTCCACCTCGTCGTAGGACCGCGCGACCGCGCCGGTCGCAGCGTCGACGACGACGTGCAGCCGGCTGGGCGTCTGGTCGGACCGGGTCCCCGAGACGAGGACGTCCCAGGCGAGCCGCGGCGTTGCGCCCGCCGCGTCCACAACGAGCCGGGCGCGGCTGCTGGTCACCGTGCCCACCAGCCGCGGCGCCGCTGCGGCAGCGGCAGCCGCGGCCGAGATCCGGGGGGCGGTCGCAACCTGGAGCTGGCGGGTCAGGGTCTGCGAGACGCTCCGCAGGCCGCCGGTCGCGGTGAGGTGTACGACGACGTCGCCGCCCAGCACCGGCAGCCCGCGGTGGCTGCGGTCGTACCGGACATGGCTGGCGCCGTCGCGGTCGAGCACCACGCTGCGGCTCTGGAACGCGTCGGCGGGGGTGGCATGCAGGGCGGCGGGATGGGCGGCGACGGCCGCCGCCGCCCGGTCGAGGGCAAGTGTCGTGCCGTCCGCGCCGGACGCACGGGCCGCCCCGCTGCCAGCAGCCTGGGCCGGGGCAGTGAAGCCGGCGAAGAGGATGGCCGCTACGGCGAGGGCCCCTCCGGGAACGGTGCGCTTCATCGAGCTCC
>JBPCOX010000147.1:0-8087 GCA_050999825.1 Mycobacteriales bacterium | reverse complement strand
CATGGACGAACCCGGCCTGAGCGACCGCGAGAGCCGTCTCGATGTCGTGCTCGGTCGCCTCGGGGGTGCCGAGCAGCAGGTTCTCCCGCACGCTGGCGGAGAACAGCGTGGGGTCCTCGAACGCCGTTCCGACGACCTTGCGCAGGGAGGTGAGCTGCAGGTCGCGGATGTCGATGCCGTCCAGGGTGATGCGGCCGGCGGTCACGTCGTACAGGCGGGGCACCAGCGCGCCGAGGGTGGTCTTGCCCGAGCCGGTCGCGCCGACCAGCGCCAGCGTCTCGCCCGGCTCGATGGTGAGGTGAACGTCGCAGAGGACCGACTGGTCACTTCCGGGGTAGCGGAAGCCGACGCCTTGGAAGCGCAGGCGTCCGGACGGGCGGGCCAGTGGCCGGGCGTTGGGGCGGTCGACGATGTCCGGCTCGGTGTCGAACACCTCATAGAGCCGGTCGGCGGCGGTCATCGCCTCCTGCCCGGTGGCCAGGATCCAGCCCAGCGCCTCCACCGGCCAGACCAGCAGCAGCATGAGCGACATGAACGCGATCAGGCCGCCGAGGCTGAGCCTGCCCTGCTCCACCGCGAGCGCGCCGGTGAGCAGAACCAGGGCCAGGGTGAGGTTGGGGATGAGGTCGAGCAGGGCCCAGAACCTCGCCTGCAGCCGCACCTTGTCCATCGAGGAGCCCTGCAGCGTGCGGGCGCCGCGCTCGAACCGCTCGTTGACCAGCCGGCGCCGGCCGAAGGACTTCACCACCCGTACGCCGACCGCGGACTCCTCGATCACCGTCGTCAGGTCGCCCTGCTGGTCCTGCACCCGCCGGGACACCTCGATGTAACCCGCCTCGAACCGCTGGGAGAGCCACAGGATCGGGACCGCGGAGACGGCGACGATCAGGCCGAGCGGCAGATAGAGGTGGATCAGCAGACCGACCACGGTCACGAACGTGGCCACGTTCACGACCAGGAAGACCAACCCGAACCCGAGGAACCGGCGGATGACGCTCAGGTCGGTCATCGCCCGGGAGAGCAGCTGACCGCTCTGCCACCGATCGTGGAAGGCGACCGGGAGCCGCTGCAGGTGCGCGTAGAGGTCGTTGCGGATCCGGGTCTCGATGCCCAGCGCGCAGTAGGACTGCACCCAGCGGCGTATGAAGATCAGCGCTGCCTCGGCCACGCCCAGCGCCAGGGCCAGCAGGCCGAGCCGCAGCAGCCGGGCGTGGTCGCCGTCGCGGATTGGTCCGTCGACCACAGACTTGGTGACCAGCGGTACGGCGATGCCGGCCCCCACCGCGAGCAGTGCCGTGACGAGCATCGTGAGCATCTGGGCGGCGTAGGGCCGGACATAGGACCGCAGCCGCAGGAGCGAGCGCATGCGGCTGCGGGCGGTGGTTGTGGGGGGCATTGCCTACGACGTTACCTCGCGGGTGTGACAGCGGCACGACGTTAATCGGCGCCGAGTGCGGCCTGCGGCGACTCGCTAGCCGCGGGCGGGGGGCGGCGTCAGCCGGTCGCGCTCGACATAGTCGGCGCCGAGCTTGCGCAGCCGGTCCTCGTGCTGGCGACCGTGGTGGCGGCAGAAGAACAGGTCGCCGCCGGCGCGGAGGACGACGTGGATCTGTGCCTGGGCGCCGCAGCGGTCGCAGCGCTCGAGAGCGGAGCCGGTGCGCTCCGGGGTCAAGGTGTCGGTCATCGTCGCCTCCTCGGCTTGGTGTCCTGAAGGCCACCGTAGTCGTCAACCGCCGGGAGGACCCCCGCGTTCCCGCAGCCGTTGCAAATCCGTCGCCATTTGTCAGCCGTCCGCAGTAGCGTGAGTCTCCGCACTCGCGGACGGAGGGGCGTCGATGGGCAGCAAGAACAAGGGCGGCCGGGAGACCAAGAAGCCGAAGAAGCCGAAGGCGAGCTAGCGCCACCCGCTCAACCGGCCGGCACGCAGCGGGCGGACCGGCTCCAGCGCCGTACGCAGCGCGTCCGGCAGCGCGCCGGCTCCATCGCCCCGCGTGACCACGTAGACCGTGTGGCCGCGGGCGAGCGCCACGCCGGGCCGGCGCACCTCGAAGTCGAGGCTGAAGCTGGTACGGCGTACCGCCGCGGTGCTGACGGCGATCTCGAGCGGGGCGGCAGAGGTCGCCTCGGCGTGCCAGTCGAGCTCGGCGTGCGCCGCCCGGATCGCGACTCCGCCGGCGGCGAGCTCGTCGAGGCTCACGCCGCGGCCGGTGAGGAAGGCCGCCATCGCCTCGTCCAGGTAGGCGACATACCACATGGACCCGATCGCACCGGTGGAGTCCAGTTCCGACCGGCGCGGGCCGATCCGATGGAGAAAGACGTCGTCCACGCCCCGCAGCGTAGAGATGTGGCAGCCTTCTCTCGGCTACCTGGGTGGAAGGAGTTCCGCCGATGCCCGACCTGGTGCTGGGGCCGATGCTGCGCTTCGCCGACGACCGGTGCGCGACCGTGTGGGTCGAGACCAGCGGTCCCGCGACGGTCGAGGTGCTCGGCCATTCGGTGCCGACCTTCCACGTGTCGGGCCATCACTACGCGCTGGTGCAGGTGTCCGGCCTGCAGCCGGGGTCGGTGACGCCGTACCAGGTATCGCTGGACGGCCGCCTGGTCTGGCCGCCGGCCGGCTCGCCGTACCCCGAGAGCGTCATCCGCACGACCTCCCCCGACCGGCCGTTCCGGCTCGCCTTCGGCTCCTGTCGGGTCAGTGCGCCGCACCGGGCGCCGTACACGCTGGACCGCACCCAGGACAAGCGCGGGGTGGGTGTCGACGCGCTGCAGGCGCTGGCCACCCGGATGCGGCGGACGCATCCGCAGACCTGGCCGGAGGCGATGCTCTTCGTCGGCGACCAGGTGTACGCCGACGAGGTGTCGCCGCAGACCGCGGAGTTCATCCGGAACCGCCGCGACACCACCAGGCCGCCGGGGGAGGAGGTGGCGGACTTCGAGGAGTACACCCGGCTCTACCGGGAGGCATGGAGCGAGCCGACGGTCCGCTGGCTGCTGTCCACCATGCCCACGGCCATGATCTTTGACGACCATGACGTGCACGACGACTGGAACACCTCGGCGATCTGGCGCCGCCGGATGGCGGCGACCAGCTGGTGGCGGGACCGCATCGCCGGCGGCCTGATGTCGTACTGGCTCTACCAGCACCTCGGCAACCTCGCGCCGGATGCCCTCGCGAGTGACGACCTGTTCGCCCGGTTGCAGGAGGTCGAGGACGGCGGGCCGCTGCTGCGGGAGTTCGCGCTGATGGCCGACGCCGAAGCGGACGGCTACAAGGGGGCCCGGTGGAGCTACCGGCGGGACCACGGGCGCACCCGGCTGCTCGTCATCGACTCCCGCTGTGGGCGCATGCTCGAGGACGACGACCGCCGGATGGTGGACGCCCGCGAGTGGGACTGGATCGTCGAGTCGACCCAGGGCGACCTGGACCACCTCTTGATCGCAAGCTCGCTGCCGCTGCTGTTGCCGCCCGCGGTGCACGACCTCGAGGGCTGGAACGAGGCGGTGTGCGCCGGGGCCTGGGGGCCGCGTCTGGTGGGATTCGGGGAGAAGGTCCGTGAGGCCGTGGACCTGGAGCACTGGGGGTCGTTCCGGCGGTCGTTCGAGGCGCTCACCCGGCTGATCGCGGACATCGGCTCCCGGCGGGACGGGGCGGCGCCAGCGTTGATCGCGGTGTTGTCCGGGGACGTGCACTACTCCTATCTGGCCGAGGCGTCGTTTCCCGAGGAAGCCGGCGTACGCAGCGCGGTCTATCAGGCGGTGTGCTCGCCGACGCGCAACCCGACGCAGCGCTCCGTGCAGGTCGCCGACCGCTTCTCCAGGACCCGCGCCGGCCGCGCGGTCGGGCGGCTGCTGGCGCGCAGTGCCGGCGTACCCGAGACGTGGCTTCGCTGGGAGCTCGTCCGCGGGCCCTGGTTCCACAACGGCCTGACGACGTTGACCGTATTCGGCCGGGACGCCGCGCTGGCGGTCGAACAGGCGCCGCCGGGGTCGGGTGAGGACCCGGAGCTGATCACGGTTTACGCCGGCGACCTGGTGCGAGAGCCGCTGCCCGACAGCTAGCGGCTCGGGTAGCGAGGCCCGGCCTCAGCTCGAGCCATCCGTGGGCCAAGACGGCGCAGCAAGCCGGCCCGGCGGGAGTGGGCAACGCCCCTGTCTGTCTGGCGCATCGGGTGAGGTGCGGCGGCTGGACGCCGTTCCGGTCGGATCCGGACGACCGTGCGGCGCAGTCCTCGCCGTTACCATTGCCGGGTGCCAACCGCGGCGTACTGGGTTCGCTGTTCGGGTTGACCCTCATCGGCGGGGCGGCGCGGGTCGTGCGCGGCGGACCGCTGCTGCGCGGCCGGGTGCTCCGGCTGGGTCGCCTGGAGCTGGCCGCAACGGTGGTCGCGATCCTTGCCCTCGGGTTCCACTGTGCGGCGATGTTCCTCCCGGCCGTGGTGTCGAGCCTGCCCGGCTCGATCGGTGCGGCCCGCGCTGTCCGGGATCTCGGTCTGGTCAGCCAGATCGCCTACTGGGTCCCCGCCGCACTTCTGTTGACCGCTCTGCGGCGGGCATGTCCGCCGCTGTTGGTTATCGAGGGCGGTGCACTTCTCGCGGTCGGCGTAACGATGTTTTCCAGTTTCGGCCTGCCGGCCCACCTGGTCGCCATCGCCGGTTCGGTTGCCGTGACGGTGGCCGTGCTGACGACGCTGGGCGAGAGCCCGGCCGGTCGAACCAACGGCGCTGAAAGGTCCGTTTGAGCCGCAGACCATTCAGCCGCGACCCGCAGCGGCGCGCCAGCGGCACGTGAGCGGCACGCAGGATGCCTCGGCCGCGTGCCCGCCGCCGTCAGTGCCGTCCTAGCCCGACCGCGGCAGCGGAACTCCTGCGGTCGGAGCTGGCAGGAGCCGCCTGAGGTGCGCCTTCGTAGTTCCGCTGTCGACCGCTAGGCCGGCGGGAACGCGCAGAACTCGTTGCCCTCGGGGTCGGCCAGGATCGCCCACGGCTCGTCCGGTACGGCGCCCCAAGGGCGCAGCACGGTGGCTCCGAGCGTGACCAGCCGTTCGAGCTCGGCGGCGTCGGTCAGGTCGACGTCGAGATGCACGCGGTTCTTGCCGGCCTTGGGCTCGGGCACCAGGTTGAACCACACCGTCGGGCCGTGGTCCGGCGGGTCGATCACGACCGACGGGTCGTCCTCGACGTTGTCGATGCCGGCCGCGCGCAACCGCTCGACCTCGGCGTCGTCGTACGGGCGCACCGTGTAACCCAGCGCGACCGCCCAGAACCGGGCCAGCTGGTGCGGACGTGCGCAGTCCACGACGATCGAGCGCAGGCCGGGGGAGCTCACCGGGCCAGTAGAGCACGGTCGGGTGGCGCGCAAGAATGCGCGCATGGCCATCCCGAGCGCGTCGTACTCGATCACCGTGCGGCTCGAGGTGCCGCCGGACCCGACCGCGGTCGGGCTCCTCACGACCGCGGTCGGTGGGGCCGGCGGAGTGGTCACCGCGCTGGACGTGACGGAGTCCCAGCCCGACCGGTTGGTACTCGACCTGACCTGCGCCGCTCGCGACGCCGACCACTCCGAGCAGCTGACGGCGGCCCTGCGCGGCGTGGACGGCGTGTCGATCCGCAAGGTGAGCGACCGCACGTTCCTCCTGCACCTGGGCGGCAAGATCGAGGTCCGGTCCAAGGTGCCGCTCAAGACCCGCGACGACCTCTCGATGGCCTACACGCCTGGGGTGGCCCGCGTCTGCCTGGCCATCGCCAAGCACCCCGAGGACGCCCGCCGGCTGACGGTGAAGCGCAACTCGGTGGCCGTGGTGACCGACGGCTCGGCGGTCCTGGGGCTCGGCAACCTCGGCCCGGCGGCGGCGCTGCCGGTGATGGAGGGCAAGGCGGCGCTGTTCAAGCGGTTCGCCAACATCGACGCGTGGCCGATCTGCCTGGACACCCAGGACGTCGACGAGATCGTGCGGGCGGTGCAGCTCATCGCGCCGGTCTTCGGCGGGATCAACCTCGAGGACATCGCGGCGCCCCGGTGCTTCGAGGTGGAACGCCGGCTGCGCGAGCTGCTCGACATCCCGGTCTTCCACGACGACCAGCACGGCACGGCGATCGTCGTACTGGCCGCGCTCACCAACGCGCTGCGGGTAGTGGGCAAGTCGCTCGCCGACGTCCGCATCGTGATGTCCGGTGCCGGAGCGGCCGGCTCTGCGGTGCTCCGGCTGCTGCTGCACGCGGGCGCGCGTTCCGTCGTCGTCTCCGACATCCACGGGGTGATCTACGCCGGGCGACCGGCCCTGGACGACAACACCCGCTGGATCGCCGAGCACACCAACCGGGGCCGGCGCACCGGCACGCTGCGCGAGTCGCTCGCCGGGGCCGACGTCTTCATCGGGGTGAGCGCCCCGGCCATCCTCACCGGTGACGACATCGCCACGATGGCGCCGGCTGCGATCGTCTTCGCCCTGGCCAACCCCGACCCGGAGGTGGACCCGGCGGCCGCCCGAAACTCCGCGGCGGTGGTGGCGACCGGACGCAGCGACGAGCCCAACCAGATCAACAACGTGCTGGCCTTTCCCGGGGTGTTCCGCGGCCTGCTGGACGCCGGCGCCCGCGACGTCACCGTCGAGACCGAGGTGGCGGCCGCCCGCGCGATCGCGCATGTACTGGACGAGGACGAGCTCAACCCGTCCTTCATCGTGCCCAGCGTCTTCAACCCCGACGTCGTGAAGGCGGTGGCCGAGGCCGTGCGTCAGTGTGCGGTCGAGGTCCCGGCTCCGGCTGCCGCGGAGAGCGAGCCGGGGCTGGCCCCGGTCCGCTGAACGCGCTGCCCGGAACACCTCGGCTGCTCGGCAGCCGGCGGAGGCGTGGCGGCCGAAACACGGGGGAAGGTTCCGGGACGTAACCTACGACGTCGTAGCCAGCACCCGTTTGCCGAGGGAGACCTATCCGGATGCCGACGTCGACACCCACGCCCGCCCAGCTGCTCGTAGAGCTCGAGCCCGTGGTGGCCGACAACCTCAACCGGCACCTGAGTACGGCCAAGGACTGGATGCCGCACGAGTACGTACCGTGGGGCGAGGGGCGCGACTTCGACGCCGAGCCGTGGGATCCGAGCCAGTCCCGACTGTCGCCGGTCGCCCGGGTCGCGATGGAGGTCAACCTCCTCACCGAGGACAACCTGCCGAGCTACCACCGCGAGATCGACAGCCGGTTCGGCCGCGACGGCGCGTGGGGCACCTGGGTGCACCGATGGACCGCCGAGGAGGGCCGGCACGCGATCGTGATCAGGGACTACCTCGTCGTCACCCGCGGCATCGACCCGGAAGAGCTTGAGCGTGGCCGGATGCAACAGATGCAGCAGGGCTACGACAGCGGTGGCAAGAACGCCCTACAGGCGATGGCCTACGTCTCCTTCCAGGAGCTGGCGACCCGGATCTCGCACCGCAATACCGGCCGCTACACCGAGGACCCGGTGGCCGAGAAGCTGCTGGCCCGGGTGGCGGCCGACGAGAACCTGCACATGGTCTTCTACCGCAACCTCGTCATGGCGGCGTTCGAGCTGGCGCCGAACGAGACGATGACGGCGGTGGCCGACGAGGTGATCGGCTTCGAGATGCCCGGCAGCGGTATTCCGGGTTTCGTACGCAAGGCCGCCTTGATCGCCAAGGCAGGCATCTACGACCTGCGCAGCCACCACGACGATGTCGTGATGCCGGTCCTGCGGCACTGGGGCGTCTTCGAGCGGGCCGGCTTCTCCGCCGAGGGCGAGGCGGCTCGCGACCGGTTGGCGGCCTTCATGAGCGACCTTGACGCCAGCGCCACTCGGTTCGAGGAGCAGCGCGCGGCGGCCGCGGCCAAGACCGCCGCCCGGCGGGCGGAGGCTTCGCTCACCGCCTTAGCAGCTGCGGCGAGGAAAGTCAGCCCAGCCGGCGCAGCTCCTCGCGGTAGCGGGCCGCGTTGCCGACGTACTCCCGCACTCCCTCGGCAAAGGCGCCGGGCTCGACCGCATCGGGGCGGATCTTGGCTGGTACGCCGAGCGCCATCGCCCGCGCCGGGACCTCCACGCCGTTGGGGACGACTGCGCCGGCACCGACCAGAGC
>JBPCOX010000146.1:0-19376 GCA_050999825.1 Mycobacteriales bacterium | reverse complement strand
TGGTCATGCTCACCATCCGGGCCAGCCTGGACCTTGCCCGGCTGAGCGGCAAGGCTGCCGGAAACGTGGCGACGAACTCCGCCGCGGTCAAGGGCCTCGACCCGACCAGCCTGTTCGCCGTGCTGTTCCTCCTGGCGGCGGTGATGTGGCTGGCTGCCCAGTACCGTCGGCAGAACGGCCTGCCCGGCTCCCGGCTGCGACTCGCCCTGGTGGTCTTCTTCCTGACCGGATTGGTCAGCGTCTTCGGGGCCAGCAACCACCAGGCGAGCGCCCTGGAGGCGCTGCGCATCCTGGCCGTTGTGGTCATGTTCGTCGTGCTCGAGCAGATGATGGTCGACCGTCCCACCATGAACCGGCTGCTGGCGGCCATCTTCGCCTCGGCCGCCTTCCCGGTCGCATTCACGCTGCTCGGCGTCCTCACCGGCACCGCCCGGTCGGAGGCGAAGGGTGGCTTCACCCGGCTCACCGGCACGTTCGCGCAGGCCAACGACTTCGGCCGCTACCTCATGGTCATCATCATCTTCGGCGTGGCGGTCTACCCGTACGTCGCGCCGCGGTTGCGGCGCTGGCTGGCGGTGCTGCTGGCGGGATGCGTCGTCTGCATGATGCTCACTCTCACCATCACGGCGATGATCGGTACCGTCGTCGGTCTGGTCATCGTCGGTCTGGTGCAAAGCAAGCGGCTGCTCGGCGGAGTGGTCCTGGCCTGCCTGTGCGCACTGCTGTTCGTGCCGCAGCTGCTGAACCGGGTCACCGGGGCCACCGACATCTCGACGATCCAGTCGGTCGGCGGCAACTCCAACAGCTCGCTGGCCTGGCGCCTCAGCTACTGGACCGACGTGCTGCCGCTCGCGAATGCCAACCCGGTGACCGGCATCGGACTGAACATGACCCAGTACGAGACCGACGCCGCCAAGCAGCCCCACAACGACTTCCTCCGGGCCTACGTCGAGACCGGGCTGCTCGGTTTCGGCGCCTATGTCGCTCTGATCATCGCGATGCTCGGGTTGGGCCGCCGTGCGGTGCAGACGTCGTACGCCGGCACCCTCGACCGCGGTGTGGCGGCCGGCTTCTGGGGGGTCGCGACCGCCTTCGCGCTGGTCAGCGTGGCCGCGAACGTGATTTCCAACGTCGCGCTGCTGTGGTACGTCTTCGCCTTCGGTGCGGCGGCGGCCGCGGTGGTGCGCCGGCAGCGGGAACAAGAACGCGCGCTCATGCCGGCGCGGGTTCCGGCCGAATGAGTTGGATGGAAGGCTCGAGAACCGGCGCGGCCACACCGGCAGCACTGTCCGTCAATCGATCATGACGCAACGCGATAGCGACTTGGAAGGGAACAAGGGGCCTTGGAGATCAGCGAGTACCTGAGGATCATCCGCCGGCGGCTATGGATCCTGATCCTGATCCCCCTGCTGGCCGGCGGCGCCGTCGCGGCGCTGCTGCTGAGCCAGCCGAAGACCTACGCGGCGACGGCCACCGTCGCCGCCCCCGCCTTGGTGGGCGGCTCGCAGACCAACCAGTACAGCGGCGCGAACGGCACCAGAGCCTTCGTCTCCAACTTCGCCGCGGCGCTGACGGCTCCGGTCATCGTGAACCGGGTGGCCGAGGAGACCAAGGTGCTTCCCGGCAAGGTGACCGACGGGCTGTCGGTCGTCCCGATCGGTGAGAGCAGCCTGCTCAGGGTCACCTACCAGACGCACAAGAAGGACAAGGCGGTGCCGGTCGCCCAGGCCGCGGCCAGCGACACGATCAAGTTCCTCTTCCAGACGCAGGTGGAGCTGGCTCAGCGCACGCTTGCCGAGGCGCAGAAGGGCGCCGGCAAGGCCGACTTGGACCTGGCGACCTTCTACAAGAGCAGCGGCGTCCTGCCCGAGAGCCAGTTCAACACCCTGGCCCAGCAGATCGCGTCGCTGCAGAACGCCCAGGCGACCCAGCAGGCGGCTGGCAACCCCACCGCTGCGGCCTCGCTGGGGGCGCAGATCGCAACCCTGCAGACGAGGTTGGCCCAGCTCGCCCCCAAGGTCACCGAGTTCCAGAACCTCAGCGACCGCAAGACCCAGGCGACCGCACGGCTCAGCACCGCGCAGCAGGGGGTAGACCAGGCCAACGCCCAGGCGCTCGCCGCCGACCCGACGAGGGTCGTCTCGGTCAACAAGGCCAAGCCGGTCTCGCGCGTGTCGCAGCTGATCAAGTCGGTCGTCCCGGCTGTCGGCGCCGGCCTGTTCCTCGCCGTCGGAATCGTGTTCCTGCTCGAGGTCCTCGCCCGGCGACCGCGCTCGTCCGGGTCCACCCGCGCGGTCTCCCGGCCGGCCGACCAGGAGCGGGTGCGGACCGCACGCTGACGGCCCACCACCCCTCGACCGGGGCCGCTCCGCCTCTCGCGGGCGGCCCCGGTGCACGAGACCCCGGAGGAGGAGCATGAGCGCGCTGGCCGAGCAGCTGCGGCAGCACCAGACGCCGGCGGTACGCCGGTTCGTCGCGCAGGCGCGCACCAGCCTGCGCCGTCCCACCCACCGGCTGCGGGGACTGCCCGACTTTCTGATCATCGGCGGTCAGCGCTGTGGGACGACGTCTCTATACAACTACCTGCTCGGCCACCCGCAGGTGCTGGCGCCGCTGGTCAAGGAGACCCAGTTCTTCACCTACCAGTGGCCTCGCGGCCGCGGGTGGTACCGCGCCCAGTTCCCGATGGACCGGCGCAGGCGATCCGCGGGTTCGGCCGCCAGCCCGGCACTCACCTTCGACGCGACGCCGTACTACCTGTTCCACCCGTGTGCCGCCGAGCGAGCGGCCAGCGTGGTGCCGCAGGCTCGGATTCTCGCGCTGCTGCGGGACCCGGTGGAGCGGGCCTACTCCCACTACCAGCACTCGGTCCGCCATGGGCTGGAGCCGATGTCCTTCCCGTCGGCGCTGGAGCTCGAGGCGCAACGGCTGGCCGGCGAAGAGGAGCGGCTCCGCTCCGACAGCAGCTACCCGGGAACGAACCACCGCCTGTTCTCATACGCCAGCCGAGGGCTCTACGCCGAGCAGCTCGAGCGCTGGATGAGCCGCTTTCCCGGGCAGTCGACGCTGGTGCTGCGCAGCGAGGACCTGTTCACCGACCCCGCCCGCGAGTTCCAGACGGTGCTCCGTTTCCTCGGGTTGCCGGACTGGGAGCCGGCCGAGTTCGGTGTGCACACGAAGCGGTCGCCCCGGCCACCGGCGCGCATGCCGCCGGAGAGCCGGCGGCTGCTGGAGGAGCGCTTCGCCCCGGCCAACCGGGTGCTGGAGCAGCTGCTGGGTAGAGAGATGGCCTGGAGTGCCTGACCGTCGCCCGCTGTCCACGCCGGACGCCCCGGCGCCGACGCGTCCCGCCCGGGTCAAGACGCGTGCCCGCCGCGGCTCGCGGGCGGGCGCGGACGACGCCGCCACCCTGCCCGGCGTGGCGGCGGAGGGCGCAGCCGGGGCCGCGGAGAACGACCGGGAGGTTCTCGGCATGGCCCGCGGCGGCGGGCTGAACCTCGTCGGAGCGGTGATCAGCCAGCTCTCCCTGCTCGGCGTCACCGTGGTCCTGGTCCGGCAGCTCGGTCGAGCCGACGTCGGGCTCTACGCGCAGGCCTTCGCCTTCCTGGTTCTGCTGGGCCTGCTGTCGTTGAGCGGGTTTCGCGCCGGGCTGACGCGATTCGTGGCCGTGCACCTCGTCGACGACGACCTTGGCGCGGTGCGCGGCACGGTGCGGATCGGCGTGACCATCAGCACCGTGGGCGCACTGGCGCTGGGCGCCACCCTGTACACGATCGCGCCCTGGCTGGTCGAGACGGCGTTCCGCGACGACCAGCTGGTCATGCCGCTGCGCTATGTCGCGTTCGCGCTCCCCGTGGCTACCTTCACCGACGCGGCGCTGTCGGCCACCCAGGGCTTTCGCACGATGCGACCCTTCGCGTTCGTGGGCCTGATCTTCGAGCCGCTCGTGCGACTCGGGTTGACGGTCGCGCTGGTCGGGGCCGGGTTCGGACTCGAGGGCGCGATGACCGCACTGGTCCTGAGCAACCTCGCGGGCGCCGTGGCGGCCGGTGTCGCGCTGCGTCGGCTGCTCGGACGCGGCGCGGGCCGGCCGCGATATCTGGTGCGCGAGCTGCTCGGCTTCTCGATGGTGAGCTGGCTCGCCTCCCTGGCGTCGTCCGGCCTGGTGTGGGCCGACACGATCCTGCTCGGCATCTTCCTGCCCAGCGGGCAGGTAGGGATCTACAACGTCTCCACCCGGCTGGTCATGCTGGCCACCTTCGTGGCGGCGCCGATCAGTGCCTCGTTCGCTCCGCGCATCGCGAACCTCTATCACCGTGGCCGGACCGAGAGCCTGGCGCGCACGTACGGCGTGGCGACCAGCTGGATCGTGCGCCTGGCGTTGCCGGCGTTCGTGGCTCTGCTCGCCTTTCCGCACGACCTGTTACGGCTGTTCGGTCCCGCCTATGTCGTCGGTGCCTCGGTGACGGTGGTGCTGGCGATCGGAAAGCTGGTCGACTCGGCCACCGGCCCCTGTGGGGTCATGCTCAACCAGTCCGGGCGGCCGGGGCTCTCCGCCATCGACAACGTCGGTGCCCTGGTCCTCAACATCGGCCTCAACCTCTGGCTGATCCCCACCCACGGCATTCTCGGGTCCGCGGTCGCGTGGGCCATCTCGCTGACGCTGGTCAACGTCCTGCGGGTCTTCCAGGTGTGGGCAATCATGGGGATGCTGCCGTTCGACACCGGGGTGCTCAAGGGGCTGGCCGCCGGGGCCGGGGCGCTGGCTGTCGGCCTTCTGGTGCGCAATTTCACCGCCCCCCCTTGGGAGCTGCTGACCGGCGTACTGGCGTTGTCCGGCAGCTACCTGCTGCTGGTCGGTGCCCTGGGCCTGAGCTCCGAGGACCGGCTGGTCGTTAAGATGCTGGCCGGCCGCGCCGGGCTCGGCCGGGTGCCGCGCCGGGCCTGAGAGGGCACCGCGCGCGCCGGGCGATCAGCAGACACTCGCGATCTGGCCGGCCTTGGAGCGCAGCGATGCCGCGTCTGCCGCGCCAGCCGCACCGGCTGACTGCGCGGAGGCGGTCGTGGCGGCAACCTGCGCCTGCGCGCTCTTGGCGTTGGTCAGCGTTCCGGAGACGTCCGGCACGCTGAGCGACGGGGGCAGCACGGAGCCGGTCGCCTTGAGCGCCGCGCTCAGCGCGGCGGACTTGGCGGCCACCAGCGCCCGGTCGGCCGCCACCCGCTGCGACGCGGCGGCGACCGCCGTCGCCCGAGCGGCGATGCGGTCGCGGGCGCCCAGCGCATCGGCGGCGGCGGCCTGGACCACGGTGGCGTCCGCGCGCACCCGGGAGCAGTCCGGGCTGGGGTAGCGGGCAGCCCGTTCGGCCGCGAGCCCGTCGCGGGCACGCGCCAGGGCCGCGTTCATGGCGGCCAGGTCGGGGCGGAAGTCGGCGGTGTTGGACATCGCCGGGAGGTCCTTGGCGAGACCGGCGAGGCTGGTCGACAGGGCGGAGTATGCCGCGGTAACGGCGGCGCTGACCCCGCTCGGGCCGGCGGTCGGCGAGGCGCCGGAGACGCTCGGGCTCGGGGAGGCAGAGTCGGTCGGCCCTGCCAGGGAGCCGTCTCCGTTCGTGCAGGCTCCGGCGAGGCACACCGCGAGCGCGGCCACGGCCGTCCTGGTCCTGGCCACCTGCACCGGTGCTCCCTTGGGTGAGCGCGCGTTCACTGTCCGAGTATGGCCATCCCCCGGCGGCGTACCCCTTCGACTTGCCCAAACTGCGGCCGATCGGAGCGCACGGCTGCCGGCGTACGGGTGCATCGAGCGCCCTTGCAGTTGGTCCCAACGGGTGAAAACCCGGCGGCCGGGGCCTCGATGCGCTCAAGGGCGTTCGGCTGGCCCCGAAACATCGGGACAGGCGCACGTCGCGTCGCACGGGGCCCGGTCCTGCGGGGCGACTCCCGGAACCGCTCACGAACCCCTCGCCACGCGAGAAGGAGAACCCTTCCCATGTCCGCCAGGCACTCTTCGCCACGCCGCCCGCCGACCCGACTGCCGATCCGCAAAGTCGGTCTCGGCAGCCTGGCCCTGCTGCAGGCGACCCTGGTCGTGGTCGCGCTTGGCGCGCACGCCGGCTCGACGTCGCCGTCGGTCAAGCCGCCGCTTTCGGGGCTCCTGGACCGGCATCACTTCCCGGCCAAGGGCTACACCGGTGCCATTCGCAACTTCGTGGTGAGCACCACTTGGGCAGAGCTGCAGCCGGTCCAGGATGGACCGATCGCGCACCCGAACGAGATCGACCGAGCGATCGCCCAGGCCCGGGAGGCGGGCATGCACCTCAAGCTGCGGGTGCGGGCGGGGGTGGACTCGCCGTCCTGGGCCAAGACGCTCGACGGTCCACCCGTCACGGTCTACAACCCGGACAACCACCGGGCCATGACGATCGGAAGGTTCTGGACCGCCAGCTACGGCGCGGCATACGCCGATCTGCAGACCAAGCTGGCCGCGCTGTACGACGACGTGCCAGAGGTCAGCTCGACCATCGTCACCCGATGTCAGACGGTGTACTCCGAGACCTACCTGCGGCAGGGGTCCGACGGCAAGAGCATGCCCAACCTGCGGCGCGCCGGGCTGACTCTTGAGGCCGACAAGGTATGCCACGACGAGCAGATGGACGCGCACCGGGTGTGGGCGCACACCCGGTCCGGCATCGCCTTCAGCCCGTACCAGGCTATGCAGTCCGACGGTCGTTCGAAGATCGACCTGGCCTACACCGAGGCGCAGATGGAGCGGTGCCGAGAGGTCCTTGGCGAGCGCTGCTCGCTGGAGAACAACTCCATCCGGTCCTCCGGGCCGCTGACGTCGGCCGCCGGTGAGATGTTCCGCAAGATGGAGCAGATGGGCGGCGCGATCAGCCTGCAGACCGCGACGTACCACCGGATCGGCGACTACCGGGCGGCGCTGGCCTGGTCCGGATCGATGGGAGCCGCTTCGGTGGAGCTGCCCAACGGCTACACGAACTGGTCTCCGGCCACGCTGACGAGCTACGCGAGCATGCTGGGTCGCAACGGCTGAGCCATCCTCCGATCCACTGGTGCAGTGCTTACCGGCCGCTCCCGGCGCCCCTACCAGAAGGGGGCCGATTGGGCTATGGACGTGTCGCCGCAGCTCACGGAACCTTTCAGGTGACCCCCCGTACTGCCTTGCGGATCTGGGAGCCCCTGTGACCAAGAGACTACGAACCGTCGGTGTCGTCGTGACCGCAGTGATCGGACTGGCGGCCCCGGCGGCGTACGCCTTCAGCTACACCGGTGGAGTCAACACCCGCGCGTCGGTGACGCCGAGCAACGGCGACCCGAACGGCACCAGCCAGCGGCCGCGGATCAGCTCCAACGGATGCCACGTGACCTACCAGTCGGCGGCGAACAACCTGGTGCCCAACGACAACAACTTCAATGGCATCGACGTCTTCTTGTCCAGTCGGGCGAACTGCGCCGACCCCACCAGCCGCTGGCTGGTGAAGCGGGTCAGCGTCAAGGCGGGCAAGTCCAGCGGCGATGTCGGTAGCGACCCCAACGGTGAGAGCACCTTCACCGACGTCAGCGGTGATGGCCGCTACGTCACCTTCCAGTCGCTGGCGACCGACCTGGTGGCCGGCACCACCACCGGCACCGGCAACATCTTCGTGCGCGACATGTTCACCGGAGTCACCCGGATCGTGAGCCACGCGGCCGGCGGCGGCCGGGCGGACGGCTACAGCACCCGGCCGACAATCAGCCAGGACGGCCGCTTCATCACCTACAACTCCAAGGCCGCGAACCTCGCCCCGGGCGCCACCCACCGCGGCGACGTCTACGTCTGGGACCGGGTCAGCGACACCAACCGGCGGGTCACCGTCGCCGACAACGGCGGCAACCCGAACGGGGAGAGCCTGCACGCCGAGATCAGTTACGACGGCACGTACATCGCCTTCCAGTCGCAGGCCTCCAACCTCGTGGCGGGCGACACCAACGGCAAGACCGACGTGTTCCGCGCCGGCAACCCGTTCCTGGGTGTCTCGACGAACGCGATCCGCGCCAGCGTCAGCACGACCGGCGGCAACGCCAACCAGAACAGCACCCGGCCGACCATCAACGGCAACGGCAAGTACGTCGCGTGGGAGTCCACCTCCAACAACCAGGTGGGTGGCGACACGAACGGGGTTCTCGACGTCTTCGTACGCAACATGGCGACCGCCAGGACGACCCGCGTGAGCGTCGACCAGAACGGCAACCAGCTCGCCGCGGCCAGCCAGCGGCCCGACCTCGACGAGGTGGGCGACACCGTCGTTTTCGCGGCGAACGCCCGCAACGTCGTGGCCGGCGACGGAAACGGCCAGCGCGACGTCTTCGTGCGGGAGTACTGGGAGACGCCGAGCGCGGCGTTCAACAAGCGGGTCAGCGTGGCCTACGGCACCGAGAACGGCGACGCCGGTGGCTGTCCCTCCGGCGCCGCCGCCGCCAGCCCGACGACCGTAAGCCCGATGGCGCGGGCCGGCGGGGAGGACCTCGGCAGCAGGCCGTTCATGAGTGCCGACGGCCGGGTCGTCGCCTTCCTGGCAGGCTTCTGCAACCTGGTGCCGAACGACAACAACTTCAACACCTCGCTCGACGACATCTTCGTCCGCGACTACCGCTGACCGGTTAGCCGAAGCGCAACGAGGCGCCGGACCAGTTCGGGTCCGGCGCCTCGTCATGTTCGCCGCCGGTAAAGCGTGCAGGGCAACGCGCCGAGAAGTCCTGCGGGTCACCGCGGCCGGAAACTACGGCAGCCGACGGGGACGTTGGAAGAGACGACAGAGGTGCCCGCCCGTGGCGGCGCCCACGACGAGGCCCACCCGCGGGCGGAAGAGCGAGGCAGTCGACCGATGAGCGTCCAAGTGACCGGTCCCCCGCCACGGCGTCGGCTGGACCGGCGGTTGCTCGCCGCGGCAGCGGTCCTCGTCCTTCTCGGTGCAGGCATCCTCGCGGTCGTGCTGCTGCGGCCCTCCGGCTGCCGGGGAGCCGACTGCCGGGCGACGACCCTGCCCACACCGGGGACCAGCGCCTCGCCGGGATCGACGCCGCCGCCGGGCGTCCTCAAGGCACCCCTGCAGGGCCTGCTCGACCGGGACAGCACTCCCCCGGCCGCCTTCCAGGGCGTGGTCCGCGGGTGGGTGGTCAAGGCGCTGTGGTCGGAGCTGCAACCGAGCGCCGGTGGACCGATCGCCCCCGACAACCCGATCGACCGGGCCATCGCCGAGGTGCGCCGGCTCAACATCGCCAGGCCGGACGCGCCGCTCGCCCTCAAGCTGCGGGTCTATGCCGGACCGGAGGCGCCGCAGTGGGCCAAGGAGCTCGGCGGGGCTCCGGTGGCCATCACCAACCCGCAGGGCAACCAGGCGGCCCAGGGAGCGACGGTGGGCCGGTTCTGGACGCCGGAGTACGGCCGCGCCTACGCCGACCTCCAGGCGAAGCTGGCCGCCAGGTACGACTCGGTGCCGGAGCTGCGGGAGAACGTCATCTCCCGCTGCGCCCTGGTGTACGCCGAGAGCTTCGTCCGGCTGCGCGGCGACCGGCCCTCGATCGCGAACCTGCTCGCGGCCGGATTCACCAAGGAGGCCGACCGCACCTGCCTGCAGGAGTCGGTCCGGGCCCACTCGGCATGGACCTCCACCCGCTCCGACCTCCAGTTCACGCCGTACCAGGACATCGAGCAGAAAGGGGTGAAGGCGGTCGATGAAGCCTTCACCGAGGAGCTGATGGGCTACTGCCGCGACACGCTTGGGCCCCGGTGCGTGCTGGAGAACAACTCGCTGCGGTTCCCGCCGAACTATCCGGAGCTGAACGCCAAGCTCAAGGAGCTCGGTCCGCCCCTGTCCTACCAGACCGCCACGGCGAGCCGGGTCGGCGACCTGCTGCAGGCGCTGGACTACGGCGTCACCCAGGGTGCCGACTCCATCGAGCTGCCCGCGTCGTACCGGCAGATGGCGGCGGACGAGCTTCGCGCCGTGGGCGCCCGGCTCAGCCGGACCACCGGGTGAGCGACCGGCACCGGCTCGGCACCGTCCTGGCCACCGGCCTGCTCCTCACCGGCGCCGCGGCTTGCGCCGACGGGGCCCGAGCCGGTGGCACGCGCCCGGTCTCGCCGCCTCGCGCGGACCGGGAGGCGGCGGTGCGCGGGACCGTCGTCGCGGTGACCGCCGCCTCCATCACCGTGCGCAGGCGGGACGGCGCCGTTCACGACTTCCGCTTCGGACTGGCCACCAAGGTGCGCCGCCACGGGTCGGACTCCTCGGTTGCCTCGCTTGCGATCGGCGACCAGGTGTCGGTGTACGGGGGCACCGGGAGCTCATCGGTACGCCGCATCGTCGTCCTGGGCGCGGGGGCCGGCGCGGACGACGGCACGGCGGGCTGAGCGCACCACACGGGGGCCCCGGCGAGAAGCCGCAGCCCCCGTGCGTGAGGTGAGGTCCCTCAGCGCGAGTAGACGTCCCCGGTGTTGGGAGCCAGCGTCACCGCTGCCGCGGCGACCCCGTCCAGGCTGCGGTAGCTGCCACCCAGGTCCACCGTCACCGGGCTGGTGGTGGGGTTGACCACGGCCACGCCGTTGGTGAAGTGCCGGACGTAGGCGGTGCCGACCGCAGCGTAGGACCCCAGCGGCTGCCCCACGTTGACGTGCTCGTACGCCGCGTCCTGTGCGGCCGCGCCCTCGTAGCCGCGGTCGGACCAGAACCAGTACTGCTTGCCGTCGGTGCCGAGCAGGAAGGAGGCCAGGGCGTAGCGGTGGACGGCCGCCTTCTGCGCCTCGGTAGCCGGCGTGTGCCAGATCTTGGTCATCGCCAGGACGGACTTGCCGCGGGCGCCGGCATCACCGAGCATGTCGACGTTCTGCTTCCACACCGGCTCCTTCTTGAACTTCTCGACCGACTGGCTGGTGCCGCGCAGCCATCCCTGCGCGTTGCCGCCGTCGAGGGTGGCGAGCAGGTTGCGCGCCGTACCCTGATCCGCGTCGTAGTAGTAGTGGCCGTTGTTGAGGCCGTTCCCGACCACGATCGCATCGGAGTTCGCAGCCTTGATCACCCCGCCGATGACCGCTGTGGCGGCGATGTAGCTGCCCGGGGTCCACACGTCGCCGGTCGCCGGGTTGACCGGGAGCCCGGTGCCGTAGCCCTGTCCGAGGGGGGCGACGCCCAGCATGTCGGCGTAGCAGCCGTTCCAGCCGGCCTTGGCGATGCCGGCCTTGCACGCCGCGGCCCGGTCGGCGGCCCAGGCCGGGTTGGCGACGTCCATGAGGTAGTTGCCGAACCCGCGGGACCGGACCTTGTTTCCGGCCCGGTCGCGGGCGTACCAGGACTCGGGGTACTTCGTGCCCTCGTTCTTCTGGGCGTAGGCACCGTTGAGGTAGAAGACCATCTTCAGGTCGGGGTTGACCGCGCGCATCCGCTCCAGGTACGGCGCGAAGGCGCGCGGGTGACCGGCGATCAGGTCGAAGTTGCGGGCGTTCTCGAGAGCCTGCTCGAGGGTGAGGCTCTGGTCGCCGCCCATCGTGGCGGCCCAGCGCTTGAGCACGTTCGGCGGCGGGTCCGTGGCCCCGGCGACATGGGCGCCGTAGGCCGCCATCGCGACGGAGGTGGCGACCAGAGAGGCCATAACAGAGCGGCGAAAGGAGATGCTGGACACGGAGGGTGCTCCTGTGAGGTCGAGGGTGACCTCCCCGGTATCGGCGTGCGCCGACTGCCGCCTGAAACGCTACGGCGGTCGGACCAAACCCCGTGAGCGTGAGCTTCACCCGCGCGGCGCAGCGACCGCCACCCGGACGGCGCAGCACTCGCCGTCAGCCGACCGTGCGCTCCTCGGCCTCGCGGGGGATCAGCAGCCGGCGCTTCTGCTCGGCGGCGGTGGCCTCGAGGCGGCCCCGCAGGTCCTCACAGCGCTCCCGGATCGCGACGTCGACGTCGAGCGCGCTACGGCTAGCGCCGCCGCGTGGCGCCATGTGCGCGGTCAGCTGTGGCCGCCACGGGAAGCCGAGGAAGCGGCACAGCGCCCGCATGTTCCCCTCGGGGTCGGTGACCATGGCGTCGTACGACGACAGGATCACGTCGTCACGCTCGTCGAGGCGCATCTCGAAGAACAGCGAGTTGCGGACGTACCAGAAAAGTGCGGCGGCCGACGCGGGGGACATCGTGTCGTAGTCGAACTCTCGGATCAGTGCCAGGTGGGGCTCCGAGAGCCGCTGGGCCTGCCAGCGGTCGCCGGCCTCGCCCGCTGCTACCTGACGCAGCACCTGGAGGTTGGAGTCCCCGAACTTGGCGAGCGCCGAGCGGGCCCGCCCGTCGACGTCCCGGAATGCCCAGACGGCCCTGCCGGGCGCGGCGACCGGCAGCTCGTCGAGCAGCCGGTCGATCTGGTGGGAGTCGCACAGGGGCTTGAAGAGCACGTACCGGTGCTGGCTCGCGCTGACGATGGCGGCCACCTCGTGATCGGAGCGCAGCCGGAACCGGTGGAACGCATGAGGGTCGTTCTCGTTGTGGACCTCGAACTCGGGAGAGGCCTCCAGCCCGCGCACGAGCATGTTGGTCCCGGACCGTTGCAGGCCGACCAGGAACACCGGTACGGCGCTGCCCTGCGCGACGCCGTTGGACCGCCGCCACCGCCACTTCGACACCGCGGTCGGGATCCGGGTGAAGGGGTTCAGCTCGTCTTCCTCGATCAGCCGGGAGAAGCCCTGAGTGCGGCCCCAATGCCAGTGCCGCATCAGCCGGCGGCGCAGGTAGCGGCCGGCCGGCTCGTCCTCAGGTGGCCGGCGCCCCGGAGGGGTCGCAGTCATCGCGGCGCGGCTCCCGCCCTCGACTCGTCATCCGCCGTCACCTGGACTAGCTCACCATCCTGATCGCTACCGAGACATCTCCGGCCACGCTCACAACAACAGGTAGCGTACCTAACGACAGGCCGCCGGGGGGAACGGGAACGTAATCCCCGGTGACCGTCCGCACCGAGGTGGCCGCCCCCGGCAGCGGGCGCAACCTGGCGCCCGAGCCCCCCCAGACGACCAGCACCGTCGACCCGGCCCGGGCGAAGGCCACGCCGGCGCCGCCGCCCGCCACCCGCACCGGCTGCCAGCTGGCGCCCCGGGCTGCGCTGACGAGGGTCGCGAAGGCCCGTCCGGCCGGCCGGACGACGCCCTTGGGGTCGAGCAGTCCGAAGCGCAGCTCGGCCGGCTGGCGCCCCTCGGCGTTGAATGCCAGCGGCAGCCAGATCACCCGGCGGATACCGCCGCCGAGCAGCAGCGCCAGCGACTTCACCATCTCCGCGCCGCGGACGCTCTCGTCGGCGGGACCGTCCGGCCAGAACTGACCCACCTCCCACGCCTCGACCGGGAAACTGGGCGGCAGCCGAGACCGCAGGTAGTCCAGCAGCGCCGGGACGTTGTCCCAGCTCTCGTAGAAGTGCAGCTGGTCGGCGTCGACGACCCGGTCGCGGATCAGTCGAAAGGTCACCTCGAGGTAGTCGAGGTTGCGCCGCGGTTGCTCGCCGCGCAGTGCCGACGCGAGCTCCGCACCGGTACGCACCCGGGGGAAGTCGGCCGCCCGAAGATCGAAGCGCCGGGCGTAGTACCGCGAGTAAGCCGCCACGGCGGCCGCCGCCTCGCCCCGGGCCAGCAGCCGGTCGGCGATGCCCACGCCGTACGCCGTACTGCTGATGCCGCCGTCGAGCACCCGCGCCTTGGGGTCGGCGGCCCGCAGGGCGGCCGACCCACGGCGTACCAGCTCCTCGTACTGGGCCGGCGTACCTGTCCAGAAGTTCTTGGCGTTGACCTCGTTCTCGATCGCCCACTCGTGCACGCCCATGGGGGCATAGCGCGCCGCGGTCGCCCGCACGAACTCGGCGTAGGCGTCGAAGGACCTCGGCGGTGCCGAGGCCGTCTTCTGGCGGTCGCCGCGGGCGGTACCGACCTGGCCGCCGGTGGCCCAGCAGGAGCCGACCCGGACCTTGAGGAACAACGGGTAGCCGAGCCGGTCGCTGGCGCGCACCACCGCGTCGACCGAGCTCCAGTCCCGCTGACCCGGCCGGGGCTCGATCTCACACCAGCTGAACTGGTAGAACGTCGCGCTGCCGGACAGCTGGCGCAGATACGGCCCGTAGGCGTCGACCCGGGCCCAGTCCCACTTCATCCCGAACGGGGTGGGCGAACCGTGCGCCACCGGTCCGGTGTAGAGGTTCCCGCGCAATGCCGGCGGCGGCCCCGAGCCGCCCGAGTTACCCCCTCCGGACGTGCAGCCGGCCAGTGCCACCGCGGCCAGGGCGGCCGCGAGCAACCGGTAGCCCCGCCCTCCGGCGGACGATCGGGAGACCATCTTCTCGTCGGCGGCGGGTCAGTCGACCCGGCTCGCCGTGCTCCCCTCGGGCGGGCGGACGAACGCCCGTTCGTCGACGGCCAGGACACCGCGCAGCTCGCTGAGCCGGTGCGGCGCCCGCTCGGCGACGTTCGCGAGCAGCGACGGTGCGTCGGAGACGGTCGAGTCGTCGTAGCCCTTGGACAGGAACCGGTAGTACTCCTCCGGCGTGAGCCGCAGGTCCCGGATCAGGCTGTGGGTGTTGTCGATGACCGTGCGCTGCGGGTCGCGGCGTACCTGGTAGTACGACGGAGGCAGCGTGTGCTGCCCGGCTCGCACCAGCAGCGCCAGCCGGTGGCAGCCGTCGCCGGGGTAGTAGCTGCGGGAGACGAGCTTGCCCGTGCCGGTGGTGGCGCCGGGGACGGCGGTGCGCACCGAGACCGGGTAACGGGGGTCGAAGCCCTCGTTCTCGAAGCTGCGGAGCAACGAGGCGGAGCGGCGCAGCCGAGCGCGGAACTCCGCCATGACATGGCTGGGGTCGGTCGCCCGTTGCGGCCGGTAGCGTTTGAGGGCCACGGTGGCGAACCAGGTGAAGTAGCGGGTGTCGGTGGCCGCTGCGACGTAGCGGTCGAAGTCGGCGTCGTAGAGGTCGAGGCGCTCGGTCAGGTAGTCGAAGTACTCCGCCCGTACGATGACGTCGTAGCGCAGGGGGCTGACCAGCTCGTCGAGGTCCAGCGTTTCGGTCGCGGGCCGGAACGTACGCCGCTCGACCGCGTGGAGCACCCGACGCCGGGCCCGAGCCAGCTTAGATCGATACACCGAGGTCCTTCCGCGCCCGGTCGGCCGCGCGCCCGGTTCAGTGGTCCCAGCATACCGGTGCCGTGACGGGACCGGCCCGCGTTTGCACCGTCCTTACACCCGCCGCTTCCAACCGTGACCAACCGCGGGGAAGGCGTAAGGGCCGCCGCGGTTCCTGCCGATACTCGGGCGGGCCGGGGCAAGGGGGCAGCCGCATCCCCGGCCACCGGGCGTCGTTGAGAATGCGGGCGCCGAGTGGCAAGGTGCGCCGGGCCGGTGGGCGAAGGGGAAGGGAGGCGAGATGCGGATCCTGCAGGTGAACAAGTACCTCTACCGCCGGGGCGGTGCGGAGGGCTACATGCAGGACGTCGCCGCGCTCCAGCGGGCCGCTGGTCACGATGTCGAGTTCTTCGGCATGACGCACCCGGAGAACCCACCGCTGCGCTACGCCGAGTACTTCCCGCCGCTGGTGGAGCTGGAGCCGGCCCCCGAAGGTGCCGGCGCCAAGGCGCGCGCGGCCGCCCGGATGCTCTACTCCCCGGCCAGCCGCCGGGGTGTGGCGGCGGTGCTGGCCGACTTCGCCCCTGACGTCGTCCACATGCACAACATCTACCATCAGCTCTCGCCGTCGATCCTGGGCCCGATGCATGCCCACGGCCTGGCGACCGTGATGACGCTGCACGACTACAAGCTCGCCTGTCCGACGTACCAGTTCCTGGCCGACGGCCAGCTCTGCGAGGCCTGCCTGGACGGGCGGTTCCGGCACGCGGTCGAGCGCCGGTGCAAGGGCGGCTCACGTGGGGCCAGTGCCCTGCTCGCACTGGAGACCCGGGTGCACCGCAGCACCGGGGCCTACGAGCCGGTCCGGCTGTTCATCAGCCCGAGCCGGTTCCTGGCCGGGAAGATGGCTGCGGCCGGCGTCTTCCCCGACCGCATGCACGTCCTCAACAACTTCGTGGACGCGGCGGCGTTTCCGGCGAAGTCGACTCCGGGCGGGGGGATCGTCTTCGCCGGCCGGCTCGCCGCCGAGAAGGGCGTCGACACCCTCATCGAGGCGATGGCACTGCTGGCGCCGCCCGCTGCCCTGGACATCGCCGGGGAGGGACCGGACCGTTGCGCGCTAGAGGCGCTCGCCGCGCGGTTGGCGCCCGGCCGGGTCACCTTCCACGGCCGGCTGGCGAAGGATGCCCTGCTCGGCCTCGTTCGGTCGGCGGCGGTGGCCGTCGTACCGTCCCGCTGGCACGAGAACCAGCCGATGGCAGTGCTCGAAGCGTTCGCATGCGGCGTACCGGTGGTGACGACCGACCTGGGCGGCCTGCCCGAGCTGGTCTCCCCCGGCCGGGATGGCGATGTCGTGCCGGCCAACGACCCGGCGGCGCTGGCCGCCGCCGTAGCGGCGTTGCTGGCCGACCCTGCGCGGGCCTATGCGATGGGAGCGGCGGCCCGGCACAAGGCGACAACCCGGTTCGCGCCGGCCGAGCACCTGGCCACCCTGATGGATCTCTACGATCGGGCCCGGCTGCCGGTCCGGCAACCGGCCGGCGTGGGGCGGTTGGCACGATGACGACCAGAAGCAGCGGCGACCGCGGGTGTCGGCGTGTCAGCTGAGGAGTTGGCTCGCGACGAGGCGGTGCCCGCACCGGCCAGGGCCGGCACCGTCAAGGTGCTCTACATCGGCGGCACCGGCCGCAGCGGCAGCACCATCCTGGACAACATCCTCGGGCAGGTCCCGGGCTTCTTCTCGGTGGGCGAGCTGCGCTACCTCTGGGAGCGCGGGATGGTGGACAACCGGCTCTGCGGCTGCGGGCGACCGTTCCGGGAGTGCCCCCTCTGGAGCTCGGTCCTGAAGGAGGCGTTCGGCGGTGCCGACCGGGTCGATCCCCAGGACATGATCCGGCTGCAGCAGTCGCGGGTGCGCAGCCGGCACGTCCCCCGTCAGCTGGCGACCCGCGGATCGTCCGGGCCGCTGCTTCCGGGCGGCTACGAGGCGCGGCTCGAGCGGCTCTACCACGCGCTGCAGCGAGAGACGGGCGCCCATGTGATCGTCGACTCCTCGAAGCTTCCGTCGTACGGGCGGGTCCTGCAGGACATCCCCAGCCTCGAGCTCTACGTGGTCCAGCTCGTCCGTGACCCTCGCGCCACCGCGTACTCGTGGATGCGCAAGCGGGAGCTGCGTGACTACGGCGACCTGCGCTTGATGCAGCGACAGCCGCCGCTCAAGAGCTCGGGGCTCTGGGGCATGTGGAACGCCGTGGCCGAGATGTTCTGGCGGCCACTGAAGGGCCGCTACCTCTGGCTGCGCTACGAGGACTTCGTCGCCGACCCGCAGGCAACGCTCCGGCGGGTGCTGTCCCTGGTGGGCGAGGAGACGGCCGAGCTGCCCTTCACAGGGCCCACCACGGTCCGGCTGGGGCCGACCCACTCGGTGGCCGGCAACCCCAGCCGACTGGCGAACGGAGAGGTCAAGCTGCAGGTGGACGCCGAGTGGGTGGCGGGGATGGCGCCAAAGGACCGCACCCTGGTGACCGCCGTCACCTGGCCGCTGCTGCTGCGCTACGGCTATCCACTCCGCCCCCGCACGCGCGGGCGGGACACGTGAGCCGCCGTCGGCAGGGGGCGACGGTTTTCCTGGTCGGGCCGGCCCGGTCGGGCACCAGCTTGCTCTACAAGGCCCTGTGCCTGCATCCGGACGTGGCCTACCTGTCCAACTACCTGCGGCGCTCGCCGCGCGTTCCGCAGCTCGCGGTGCTCGACCGGCTCGCCCGGGCGCTGCCGGAGGCCCGCCGGGCCGTCTGGTTCGGGGCCGACTCCAACGCGTATGTCTTCGGCTCCAAGCGGTCGCCGCTGCGTCGGGCGTTTCCGATGCCCATGGAGGGCGAACCGGTGTTCCGGGCGTGCGGCTTCCCGGAGTACCCCTGGGAGGCCCCGGCCCCGCTGTCCCTGCGGCGGGCCCGGCTGGCGCGGACGTTCGACACGGTGCGGCGGGCCAGTGGCGCCGGCACCGTGGTCAACAAGCGGATTGCGCACAACTGGCGGATCCCGCTGCTGGCGGAGACCCTCCCCGACTCGAGGTTCGTCGCCACGGTGCGTGACGGTCGAGCGGTGGCCAGCTCCCTGTCGAGGGTGGACTGGTGGGAGACGAGCGTTGCGTTCTGGTACGGCGGCACGCCGCGCGAGTGGGAGGCGGAGGGCCGCGACCCCTGGGAGATGTGCGCGCGCAACTGGGTGGAGGAGGTCCGCGCCATCGACGAGGGGCTCGCCGGCGTACCGGCGGACCAGGTGCTGCGGGTGAGCTACGAGGGCTTCGTCGCCGCCCCGCTCGACACTCTCCGGTCGATCGCGGGCTTCGCCGGCCTGCCGGTCGACGCCGACTGGGAGGTGGAGCTCTCGCGACTGCGCTTCCCGGACAGGAACGACGCCTGGCGCCGCCAGCTCGACCCGAGTGCCATCACCACCATCGAGGACGTCCAGCGCGATGCGCTGGCCGGCCAGGGCTACTCGCTGTGAGGCGCGGCTACGGCGTATCGGCGTCGGAAGGCAGCGGCTGATGTACGTGTTCGTGCTCGGCACCGGCCGATGCGGCTCCAGCCTGGTCCATGAGGTGCTGGCGCGCCATCCCGGCGTCGGCTTCCTGTCCAACGTCGAGGACAACCTGGGCGCACTCAACCTGCGCGGCCGGTGGAACGGCGCACTGTTCCGCCGGCTGCCGCCGAGCTTCACCCGGAAGGGCCGGCTGCGATACGCGCCGTCGGAGGGTTACCAGGTACTCGACCGCAGGGTCGCCCCGGTCCTGTCGGCACCGTTGCGCGACCTGGTGGCAAGTGACGTCACCCCCTGGCTGGACACCCGCACCCGTGACTTCTTCGACCGTCGCGCGGCCGCCCAGCGGAGGCCGGTGTTCCTGCACAAGTTCACCGGCTGGCCACGGGCCGGTTACCTGCGGGCGGTGTTCCCCTCCGCACGTTTCATCCATGTCGTCCGCGACGGTCGAGCGGTGGCCAACTCGTGGCTGCAGATGCCGTGGTGGACCGGCTGGAAGGGCCCGGACCGGTGGAGCTGGGGGCCGCTGACGCCGGCGTACCGACAGGCCTGGGAGGATTCCGGCCGGTCGTTTGTCACCCTCGCCGGGTTGAACTGGCGGCTCCTGCTCGACTCGTTCGAGGCCGCCCGCTCGCGGGTGCCCGACGACGCCTGGCTCGAGGTGCGCTACGAGGACGTGCTGGCCGACCCTCGCAAGCAGCTGGGGGC
>JBPCOX010000132.1:0-4445 GCA_050999825.1 Mycobacteriales bacterium | reverse complement strand
CACCGGACGGGCGGGCGACTGCGCCCGGAACGGGGTCGTACGGCGCACAGTGACTCGGAACCTATGACCCGCCCGTCACCCGGTGACGAGGGCGGCGGCGGCTTCCCGGCTGGCGGCGGCCGCGGCGTGGCCGGCGTCGGCGGCGGATCCGGCGTGCCGGGCCCACCAGGCCTGGCCCACCGGCGGCAGGGTGGCGATCGGGTCGAAGTACTCGTAGCGGCGGCGCAGCGCGTCGGGGTCGTCGCGCTCGATGCCGGTCCGGTAGTTCTTGGTCCAGTAGCTGATGCCCCGCTCCCGGTCGTACTCCTCGACCTGGTGCACCCAGCGCTTGCCGACGTAGGGCACGTCGCAGACGATGCGCGGCGTGGCGAAGCCGGGCAGGTAGCCCATGACCGCGTGCTGCAGAGCCTGGCCCTCCCAAACGGCGAGCCGCCAGTGCTCCGCGTTGGGGATCATGTCGCACATGTAGAAGTAGTAGGGCATGATGGCGGCCTCGTCGAGCAGCGCGAAGCACAGGTCGAGCAGCTGCCCCTGACTGTCGTTGACCCCCCGCATCAGCACGCCCTGGTTGCGGACGTCCCGGATACCGGTCTCCAGCATCGCCTTGGCTGCCCTGGCGACCAACGGGGTCACCGACTGCGCTGCGTTGACGTGGGTGTGGATCGCGAGGTGTACGCCGCGCGCGTTCGCCACCGTCGCCAGCCGCTCCATCCCGGCCCGCACGTCGTCGGCCAGCCAGTGCTGCGGGAGGCCCATCAACGCCTTGGAGGCGAGCCGGATGTCGCGGACGTTGTCCAGCTCGAGCAGCCGGGCGACGAAGGACTCGAGGTTCTTCCAGGGCATGTTGGCCACGTCGCCGCCGGAGACCACGACGTCGCGCACGCCGGGGGAGCGGCGCAGGTAGTCGATCATGGCGTCGTACCTGGACATCGGCTTGAGCTCGAACTTCAGCTTCGAGATCAGCGGCGTGGAGTTGCCGACCAGGTCCATCCGGGTGCAGTGCCCGCAGTACTGGGGGCACGTGGGCAGCAGCTCGGCCAGAACCTTGGTGGGATAGCGGTGGGTGAGCCCCTCGGTGGCCCACATCTCGTGCTCGTGCAGGGAGTCTCGGGTCGCATGCGGGTGGCTCGGCCACTCGGGGTCCCGGTCGGAGAACACCGGCAGCATGTAGCGGCGGACCGGGTCGGCGTAGATGCCCTCGGCGTCGGGCACCCGGTCGGGCACGAAGGTGTTGACCATCTGCGGCGGCAGGAGCAGCGACATGGTGGCGCGCTCCGCCTGGTCGCGCTCGAGGTCGGTGTAGAAGGAGGCGGGCAGCAGGTTCCCGTAGACCGCGCCGAGCTGGGCCAGGTTCTTCACGCAGTGGGCGCGCTGCCACTGCGCCGACTCCCACTCCGCCGTGCTCACGCCGGCGTAGCCGGGCAGCCGGTTCCAGTCCGGCTCGACCAGCTGGCGGCGCCGGTAGACGTAAGGCTGGGCCTGGACCTGCTCGGACACGCGCGCTCCCTCCGGCGTACGGACACCTAGAGTACGGAAGAACCTCCGGTCTCAACAACGCATCAGCGGAGGACTTTCTCACCGGGGCGCCGGATCTGGGAGGATCTCCATCATGGTACGGCGTAGCGCCGGCTCCGCCGTGGGCCTGCACCGGGTGCTGGAGCCGGCCGGCGTCCTGCCGCAGGCGGCTCACCGGCTCGACCCGGCACCGGAGCTGTGGCCCGACGAGGTGCGGCTGCGGGTGGAGCGGCTCAACCTCGACGCTGCGTCCTACCGTCAGCTGGCCGACAAGTACGTGGGCGACGGGGACGCCATCCGCGCCGAGGTGCTGGACATCGTCGGGCGTCGCGGCAAGATGCACAACCCGGTCACCGGCTCCGGCGGCATGCTCGTCGGCGTCGTGGCGGAGGTCGGGCCCGACTCACCGCTCGGGCTCTCCGTCGGGGACCGGGTCGCGACGCTGGTATCGCTCACGCTCACGCCGCTGGCGATCTCCGACGCGCTGGCCGGCTGGGACGGATCGTCGGAGCAGGTGCCCACGGACGGTCACGCCATCCTCTTCGGCCGCTCCATCGCCGCCGTGCTGCCCGACGACCTGCCGACTCCGCTGGCACTGGCCACGATGGACGTCTGCGGCGCGCCCGCTCTGACTGCCCGGGTGGTTCGCGCGTACGTCGAGCGCGGTGTCGCACCGGCGGTGGCAGTGGTGGGCGGCGCCGGGAAGTCGGGCTCACTGTCGCTGGCGGCGTCACGACGGGCCGGTGCGAGCAGGACCATCGGCGTCGTACCTGTTGAGGCCGAGGCGGGCGCCCTCCGGGCGGCGAAGCTCGCCGACGAGGTGGTGCTGGCCGATGCCCGCGACCCGGTCGCCCTGTCGAGCGCGGTGGGGGAGCCGGTCGACGTCACGGTGGTGTGCGTGGACGTCCCGGGCTGCGAGGGCGGCGCCATCCTGGCGACCCGTGGCGGCGGCACCGTGATCTTCTTCTCGATGGCGACCTCGTTCTCCGCCGCAGCGCTCGGCGCCGAAGGGCTGGCGGCCGACGTCACCATGCTGATCGGAAACGGCTACGTCCCCGGCCACGCCGAGGCGGCCCTGGAGCTGATGCGCACCGAGCCCGGCGTACGCCGGCTGTTCGAGAGCCGGCTGGCGGCCGAGCTGGCCGAGGCGGCCCGGTGAGTACGGCGCTCTACCGGGGCGGTCCGGTCTACGCGGCACACCGACCGGACGCGACCGCCGTGCTGGTCGACCAGGGCACGATCGGCTGGGTCGGGCTGTCCGAGGCCGCGCCCGGTGCCGACACCGTGGTCGAGCTGGACGGCGCCGTGGTGACGCCGGCCTTCGTCGACGCACATGTCCACTCGACCTCGACCGGGCTCTCCCTCGATGGGCTCAACCTGGCGGGGGCGCCGTCGCTGGCGGCGGCACTCGACGCGCTGGAGCGCTTCGCCCGCGCCCGTTCGGGCGGCATCGTGCTGGGCACCGGCTGGGACGAGACCCGCTGGCCCGAGCGCCGGTCACCCACGGCGAGCGAGCTGGACCGGGCGTCCTACGGCGGTGTCGTCTACCTGGCCCGCGCCGATGTCCACAGCGCGGTGGCGTCCTCGGCGCTGCTGGCGGCCGTGCCCGAGGTGCGCAACCTGCCGGGCTTCCGCGACGACGGATTCGTGACCCTGCAGGCGCACCACGTGCTGCGCCGGGTGGCGAACGAGTCGATCCCCGCCGGAGCGCGCCGAGATGCCCAGCGCACCACCCGCCGAAGAGCGGCGGAGCTGGGCATCGCGTGCCTGCACGAGCTGGCCGGGCCGGACATCTCCGGCGAGCGCGACCTGACCGCCCTGCTGGAGCTGTCTCGTCTCGAGGCCGGCCCCGAGGTGGTGGGCTACTGGGCCTCGCTCTCCGACGTCGACGTGCCGCGCCGGCTGGGGCTGCGCGGCGGCGCCGGCGACCTGTTCGTCGACGGTGCCATCGGCTCACGGACGGCGGCGCTGCGTGAGCCGTACGCCGACGCGTCGACCAACGGCGACCTGCGTTACGAGGCCGACGAGATCGCCGGTCACGTCCTCGCATGCATCGGCGCGGATCTGCAGGCCGGCTTCCACGTCATCGGGGACCGCGCGGTAGACGCCGTGCTGGCGGGTTTCGCGATCGCGGCCGACCAGGTCGGACTCGACCGGGTCCGCGCCGGGCGACACCGCGTGGAGCACGTCGAGATGTTGTCCGATGTCGCGGCGCTCGCCCGCTTCGGGGTGACCGCCAGTGTGCAGCCGGCCTTCGACGCCGCCTGGGGCGGTCCGGACGGCATGTACGCCGAGCGGCTCGGACTCGACCGGGCCCGGCCGATGAACCCGTTCGCCGCGATGGCGGCGGCCGGCGTACCGCTGGCCTTCGGCTCCGACTCACCGGTCACCCCGCTCGACCCGTGGGGCGGCGTCCGCGCCGCCGTCCTGCACCAGACGGAGGAGTCCCGCCTACCGGTCGACATCGCCTTCGCCGCGCACACCCGCGGCGGCTGGTACGCCGCCGGGAAGGACGACGCCGGCGAGCTGCGTCCGGGCGCGCCGGCCAGCTTCGCCGTGTGGGCGGCTGGCAGCAGCGGTGCCGGCGGCCCGCTCCCCGATCTGACCGCCCCCACACCGCAGTGCCTGCGTACCGTCGTACGGGGGACCACCGTGTACACCCGCCCGGGAGCCCTGGAGTGACCTCGACCGCCGCCGAGCCCAAGCTCGGCCTCGACCCCGTCGCCGTCCGAAAGGCACGCGCCCTGGCCGCCAGGGCCGCCGAGCCCGTCGTCCGGATGGCCCAGACGCACACCACCACCTCGGTGGAGCGTGCCGTCCTGCGGCTGGCCGGCAGCACCGGCGCCGACCCGGAGAACATCCCCTGGGTCAACCGGCTCGTCGACGCGGTCCGCGACTCGGTGGGCCTGGAGCACGGCGTCGCCCTGCCG
>JBPCOX010000117.1:0-16456 GCA_050999825.1 Mycobacteriales bacterium | reverse complement strand
GTACGAGCCATCGGGGCTCGCCACGTCGACGCGGACCGGCGTACCGGTGGCGGCGCGGCGCCAGTAGCGCGCCGCCAGCTCCGCCACCACCCCGTCCGGAGATCGGTCGGTCGTGGCGACGGGTGTGCCCGCGGCGGCATAGGCCGCCGCGCGCTGCTCGAGCAACCTGCCGATCTCGCCGGCCGGCTCGGCGCCGAGCAGGGGGCGGCCGCCGGTCCCACCGACGCGGTCGGCGAGCGACGCCGGCGCGGCCGTGAGCACGGCAACCTCCGCCTCCCTGCCCACCCTGGCGAACGCCTGGGGGTCCAGGACCGCGCCGCCGCCGGTCGCGATCACCGTGCCGGACAGCCGGCCCAGATCGGCGAGGACGTCGCGTTCCAGCCGGCGGAAGGCGGCCTCGCCGCACCGGTCGAAGATCTCGGCAACCGAGCGACCGGCCCGGCGCATCACGACCTGGTCGGCGTCCACGAACGGCAGGCCCAGCCGGGACGCGGCCCGCTGGCCGACCTCGGTCTTGCCGGTGCCCATGAAACCGGCCAGCACGAGGTTCGGCCGCCCTGCGGGCAGCGGTGGCACCGGCAGGAGCGTCCGCGTCAGCTCGGGGCTCACCGCCCGGCCGCCGGGAGGTCGGCCTCGCGCACGGCGGCGTACGCCGCCAGGATGGCGTCCAGCCGGTCGGAACCGAACCGCTCGAGCAGCGCCACCGCCAGCACCCAGGCGACCATGGCCTCCCCGACCACGGCTGCGGCCGGAACGGCGCAGACGTCGGTCCGAACGTACGGCGGGTCGGCCGGCGCACCGGTCTCGAAGTCGATCGAGGCGATCGGGCTGCGGATGGACGACAGCGGTCGCATCGCCGCCCGGACCAGCACCGGCTCGCCGTTGGTCACTCCTGCCTCGAGGCCGCCGGCGAAGTTGCTCGGCCGAGTGATTCGCCCGTCCCGCCACTCGATGCGGTCCTGCGCGGTGCTGCCGGGCGCACCCGCCAGGTCGAAGGCCGGCCCGATCTCCACCCCCTTGACCGCGTGAATGGAGCAGACCGCCTGCGCCAGCCGGCCGTCGAGCTTGCGGTCCCAGTGCACGTAGCTGCCCAGGCCGGCGGGCACGTCGGTGGCGACCACCCAGAACACTCCGCCCAGTGTCTCGCCGCGGGTGCGGGCCGAGTCGACGGCGTCGCGCATCGCCGTCGAGGCCACCGGGTCGGGGCAGCGGAGCGCGTCGTGCTCCGCCGCCTCGCACAGCCGGCGGAGCGCGCCCCGGTCGAGCTGGGGAAGCCCGCCGGGGCCAACGTCGGCGAGCACGTCGCCGACGGCGGTCACCACGCTGCCGACCCAGACGCCGAGAGTGGCGAGCAGCGCCCGCGCGAGCGAGCCGGCGGCCACCCGGGCGGCGGTCTCCCGCGCGCTGGCCCGCTCCCGCACGGTGCGGAAGTCGGCCAACCCGTACTTCAGCCGGCCGGCGAGGTCGCCATGCCCGGGGCGCGGAGTCGTCAGCGGTCGCGGCGCGGCCGGCTGGTTGGCGAAGTCGCGGTTGACGATCCGCAGCGCGACCGGCGCCCCGGTGGTGCGGCCCCCGACCAGGCCGCTCACGACCTGGGCGGAGTCTCGCTCGATCTTGGTGGACCGGGCGCCGCGTCCGTACCCGCCCTGCCGCCGGACCAGGTCGCGGTCGAGCGCCTCGATCGAGACCGGGACTCCGGCCGGCAGGCCCTCGACGACGGTGACGAGCTCCGGCCCGTGCGACTCGCCGGCGGTGAGGAAGCGCAACCCGGTCACGGCGTCGCCTCGGCCAGCCCGGCGTATGCCGCGGCGCGCATCGCCTCGACCGGTGCCGGACATCCGGTCCACAGCTCGAAGGACCGCGTCCCCTGCTCGATGAGCATCTCGATCCCCTCCACGGTGCGGCAGCCGGCTCCGGCTGCCCGCTCCAGCAGCGCCGTCCGCCGCGGCCGGTAGACCAGGTCGAACACGACCAGACCGGGATGCAGGGGTACGCCGTCCGGCAGCGGCGTCGCCGACGGCGTCGGCCCGCCGCCGACCGGCGTCGCGTTCACGAGCAGGTCGGCCGAGGCGAGCTTGGCCGCCAGCGCCCGCGGCTGCATCCGGGTCGGCTCCACGCCGAGATCGGTTTGCAGCCGCTCGGCCGCGGCGTTGTTGCGGCCGGCGACCGCCACCGCGGCTCCGGACCGCCGAAGCACCGCGGTGACCGCGCGCGCCGCACCACCGGTGCCGAGGACGAGGGCCCGGCGCACCGGCGAGTCCGACACCCGCGCCAGGGCGGCCAGGAAGCCCGCGCCGTCGGTCGACTCGCCGCGCGCCGCACCGTCGGCGAACACCACGGTGTTGACCGATCCGGCCTCGGTGGCGGGTCCCGACACGGCGTCCAGCATCGGGATCACCGCCTCCTTCAGCGGCCGGGTGACGTTCAGCCCCACATAGCGGCGGCGCAGCTCCACGAACGCCGCGGGGAGCTCGGCCCTGCCGACCCGTACCGCCGTGTAGTCGAGCTCCAGCCCTGCCGCGGCGAAGGCGGCCCGCTGCATGACTGGAGAGACGCTGGCGCTGACCGGATCTCCGATCAGGGCGACTCGCGCCGGCGCCGTCATGCAGCGCCGCCGAGGCGACGGAGGCTCGAGAAGAAGGCGGGGAAGGAGTCCGCCACGAACTCGGAGCCCTCGACGTGCACGGGCTCACCGGCGATCAGCCCGGCCACCGTGAAGGTCATCGCCAGCCGGTGGTCGCCGGCCGCGTCGCAGCGGCCGCCGCGCAGGGTGGACGGTCCGTGCACGACGAACCCGTCCGGCAGCTCGTCGGCGTCGGCGCCAAGGGCGCGTAGCCCCGATACCAGCCCACGGATCCGGTCGCTCTCCTTCGCGCGGAGCTCCTGGGCCCCCCGCACCTCGGTCCGGCCCGTCGCGGCCGCGCCGAGGAGGCCGACCAGCGGAAGCTCGTCGATGATCGCCGGCACCTCCACCGCGGTCACCGACGTGCCGGCCAGCTCCGCCGACCGGATCCGCACCCGCCCTCGCGGCTCCGGCTCGGCGACGGCCAGCTCGACGTCGATGTCGGCGCCCATCCGGTCGAGCACCCTCAAAAGTCCGGTCCGGGTGGGGTTGAGCCCGACGTCGTCGATGACGACGTCGGAGCCCGGAACCAGGGTGGCGGCCACGATCAGCGGAGCGGCCGAGGAGAAGTCGCCGGGCACCACGAGGTCCACCGGGTCGAGCGTCGCGGCGCGGACGGCGGTACGAAGCTCACCGGCCACGGAGCGCGAGACCTCGAGCGACACCCCCATGGCCTGGATCAGCCGCTCGGTGTGGTCGCGGGTCGCGGCCTCCTCCACCACCGTGGTCACCCCGCTCGCCTGCAGCCCGGCCAGCAGGACCGCCGACTTGACCTGGGCGCTCGCCACCGGCAGCCGGTACTGGATGCCGCGCAGAGCGCCGCCGTCGATCGTCAGCGGCGCGGTCCCCGCACGGCTCGTCGTGACCCGCGCTCCCATCCGGCCTAGCGGCTCCGCCACCCGCGCCATCGGCCGGCGCAGCAGCTGGTCGTCGCCGCCGAGGACCGATCGGAACTGGGCACCTGCCAGTACGCCGGCGAGCAGCCGGATCGTCGTACCGGAACGTCCGCAGTCGAGCGGGCCGGCCGGGGCGGACAGGCGCTCGACGCCCCGGCCGTCGACGTGCAGCTCGACACCGTGCCGGTGCACCGGGACGCCGAGCTGGCGGAGCACGCGCACGGTGGTGGCGCAGTCGCCGGCGGTGGAGAAGTCGCGGATCCGACTCCGGCCGACCGCCATCATCGCCAGCAGCGCGCCCCGATGGGAGATCGACTTGTCGCCGGGTACGCCGCACGACCCGGACAGCGGGTGGGCACCGGACCGGAACCGCGCGGCGGTCACGTCAGCGCCGTACCGGCCGACCGGGCCTCGGCAAGGAGTCCGGCGAGCCGCTCCGGACCGGCCTCCAGCCCGCTCTCGAGCCGGGAGAGCCAGTCGCGCAGCTCCCGGACGGCGGCGTGCACCTCGGCGCCGTTCGCCCACAGGAAGCTCGCCACCATCCGCGGGTCGCTGCACGCCAACCGGGTCGTGCTCCGGTAACCGGTCGCGGCGAGCCCGGAGGCGAACCAGGGCTGGGTCGCGGCCTGGCCGGCCGCGGCCGCGACGGCGAACGCGGCGACGTGGGGGAGATGGCTGGTCCGCGCGATCGTTGCGTCGTGGCCGCCGGCGTCCATCTCCACTGGGCACGCTCCCAGCGCGCGCACGAAGGTTCGCGCCCCCGCGAGCGCCGCGGGGTCCTCGCGGACCGGCGTGAGGACGAAGGCGGCGTCGAGGAGGAGCTCCGGTCGGGCCGCCGCGGGGCCGGCTCCCTCGGTGCCGGCCATCGGATGTCCGCCGACCGCGTGCACGCCGGCCGGCAGGCACTCCCGCATGGCGCGCACGACCATCCCCTTCGCGCTGGCGGTGTCGAGCACCAGCGTGCCGGGGCGGACGGTGCCGCCGTACTCGCGCAGGAAGCCGAGAACATCCGGCACCGGCAGGGCGAGGACCAGCGTGTCCGCGGCCAGCGCCGCCGCCGGTTCGGCCAGCAGGCGGTCGCCGGCTCCGCGCGCCAGGCTGGCGGCGGCGGCGGCGGGGTCGCGGTCGAACAGCGCCACGTCCGGAGCTCGGCCGTCCCGCAGCGCGAGCCCGACCATGGTCCCCACCTGGCCGGCCCCGACGATGGCGACCGACCCGACGAGGTCCGCCCGCGCCTTCCCGGTCATGCGCTGCGCCGGCCGACCGCCTCGGCGACCCGGCCGAGTTTGGGCATCAGGGTCGCGAACTCGTCCGGATGCAGGGCCTGCGCACCGTCCGAACGCGCCTCCGCAGGATTCGCGTGCACCTCGATGAGCAAGCCGTCGGCCCCGGCCGCCACGCCGGCGCAGGCTACCGGCCCGACCAGCTCGGCGCGCCCGGTCGCGTGGCTGGGATCGACGACCACCGGCAGCGAGGTGAGGTGCTTGAGGACCGGTACGGCGTTGATGTCGAGGGTGAACCGGGTCGAGGTCTCGAAGGTGCGGATCCCCCGCTCGCAGACCGCCACCTCGGAGTTGCCGCGGGCCAGCACGTACTCGGCCGCCTGCAGCAGCTCGTCCACGGTGGCGCCGAGCCCCCGCTTGAGCACCACGGGCCGGCCGGCGTCGCCCACCGCGCGGAGCAGGCTGTAGTTGGCCATGTTGCGGGCACCCACCTGAAGGATGTCGGCGTGCTCGGCGACCAGCGGCACGTCCTGCGGCGTGACGACCTCGGTCACCACGGCGAGGTCGAGGTCGTCGGCCACCTCGCGCAGGAGCAGTAGCCCCTTCTCGCCCAGCCCCTGAAAGCTGTACGGGGAGGTGCGGGGCTTGAACGCACCGCCGCGCAACACCCGCACGCCGACCCGGGCGACCGCCTCCGCTGTCGCCTGCAGCTGCTCGCGGCTCTCGACCGCACACGGCCCGGCCATCACCAGGACCTCGGGTCCACCGAGCTGGGCTCCGTTGGGCAACCGGATGACGCGGTCGGCCGGGTGGAAGTCACGGCTGGCGAGCTTGAACGGATGCAGGATCCGGACCACCCGCTCGACGCCGGACAGCGCCTCGAACACCTCGGGCGCGACCGGGCGTTCGTCGCCGATGACGCCGATGACCGTCCGCTCCGCGCCGGCCGAGGGGTGGGCGCGCAACCCCAACGACTCCACGCGTTCCAGGACGCCGGCAACCTGTTCCTCGCTGGCGTGCGCTTCCATGATCACAATCATCGACTTCCTCCGTCATCGGGTCGGGGCGAGATCGGGGCGAAGAACCGAGGCGCCGCCCAGATAGACGTGTCGAATCTCGGCCTGGGGGCGCCTGGTGTTCCACAGGAGCAGCACGCGCAGGCACCGGGGGACCCTGGTGTCGCCGCCGTGCTCGCGCACCATCAGCAGCGGTACCCCGGCCCAGCCGGCGTCTCTGGCGGCCGCCGCCGGGCTTCCGTCGCTCAGGTCGTCCGGCACCGTGAAGATCGCCGCAGCCAGGTCCTCCAGCCGGCAGCCGTTCCCGTCGATGAGCGCGGCCAGCAGCGCGGTCGTGGCTTCGGCAACCTCGACCGGGCTGTCGCCGGCCACGGTGGTCGCGCCGCGGACCCCGCGGCAGGCGGCCGACGATGCTGGTGACATCGAACTCCCCGAGAGCAACAAAAAAGGCGCGGAGCGGGTGCTCCACGCCTGCGATTCCCTGTGCGCCGTCTAGCGGATAGCGCTCCCGAGGAAGGGCGTGGAGATGCGATACCGATACCAGGCGGTCGGAGTCTGCACGCGGGTCCCGAAGAGCGACATAGGAAGCCCATTTTGGACCGAACCGGTCCGGTCGTCAACAGGGGCGGCGTTGACGGGGTCGCGGCGTGACCGCACAATCGCTAGGCGTGGCGGGTCGACGGTTCGCGAGATGGTCATGGCTCGGGGCTGTCCCGGGCGTCGTGCCGGCACGGGTCTAGCGACCCGCGCTCGGCTGGCGAAGCCCCGGAGATCCCGGGGCTTCTTCGTGTCCGAGGGGAAGCGTGAAATCCACCCTGGTGGTCCAACCCGACGCCGAGACGTTCCGCGCGCTCGCGTCGCAGTGGCCGCTGGTGCCGGTGTGGACCGAGCTGCTGGCGGACGCCGCCACGCCGGTCGGGGTGTTCTCCGCGTTGGCCGGCTCCGGACCGGGCGTCGTCCTGGAGAGCGTGGAGCGATCGGAGCGCTGGGGCCGCTACTCCTTCGTCGCCGGCAATCCGGCGGCCGTCGTGACGATAAGCGCCGCCGGCCCGCGGGTGGATGCCGTGTCACGGCAGCTCCCGTTCGACCCGACCGGGCTGCCGCTGGCCGCCCTGCCGGCGCTCGAGTCGATCGCCGCCCGGCTGCGAACCCCTCGGCTGCCCGGACTGCCACCGCTGACCGGAGGGCTGGTCGGCTATCTGGGCTACGAGGCGGCCGGCCTGCTCGACGGGGCGCCGCACCCCGAGGGTGGCGACCGGACGCCGGTCGCCCCGATCTGTTTCCTCGTCCTCGACCGGGCGGTGGTCTTCGATCACTGGCGGCAGCGGATGCTGCTGGTTGTCCACGGGACCGGCTCGCAGGGCTACGACGACAGCGTCGACGCGCTGCACGCCCTGCTGGCGCAGGTGTCCGCCGCCGTGCCCCTGCCCCAGCTGCCGGTCTCGGCGGCCGACGGCGTCCCGGAGGCGGTGTCCAACGTGGACGACGCGTCCTTCTGCGCCGGTGTCGAGCGGGCCAAGCAGCACATCCTGGCCGGCGATGTATTCCAGGTCGTGCTCTCCCGACGGCTCTCGGTCACCACCCGAGCCGGCGGCCTGTCCATCTACCGCCGGCTGCGCGCGACCAACCCCGCGCCGTACATGTTCCTGCTGCGCCTGCCCGGCGTAGAGCTGGCCGGCTCCTCGCCGGAGCCCCTGGTCCGGGTCGAAGGAGACCGGGTGCTGACCCGCCCGATCGCGGGGACCCGCCCCCGCGGCCGCAACCCCGAGGCCGACGCCGCTCTGGAGCGTGAGCTGCTGGCCGACCCGAAGGAGCGGGCCGAGCACGCCATGCTGGTCGACCTCGCCCGCCACGATGTCGGCCGGGTGTGCCGGCCGGGCTCGGTCGAGGTCACCGAGCTGATGACGGTGGAGCGCTTCTCCCGAGTGATGCACATCGTCAGCACGGTCGAGGGCGACCTCGAGGCGGGACGGTCGGCGCTGGACGCTCTGGCTGCGGCCTTTCCGGCCGGCACGGTGACGGGTGCGCCGAAACGCCGGGCGATGGAGATCATCGCCGCCGAGGAGCGGACCGCCCGAGGGCCGTACGCCGGCGCGGCCGGCTATCTGACCTTCGCCGGGGACCTCGACTTCGCCATCACCATCCGGACCGCGGTGATCCGGGGCGAGACCGTCGACGTCCATGCCGGTGCCGGCATCGTGGCCGACTCCGACCCCGCTCTCGAGCTGGCCGAGACGACCGCGAAGGCGGCCGGTGTGTTGAGTGCGGTTGGCGCGGGCGCGCAATGATTCTCGTCCTCGACCACTACGACTCGTTCGTCTACAACCTCGTGCAGCTCGTGCGCGGCTTCGGATGCCGGGCCACCGTGATCCGTTCAGACCAGCTGACCGGGCCGGCCGCGGCAGCACTGGCCCCGGACGGCGTCATCCTGTCGCCGGGCCCGGGCCGCCCGGAGCGGGCAGGGTGCATGGTGGAGCTCCTCCATGCGCTGCCACCGACCACGCCGGTCCTCGGCGTGTGCCTTGGGCACCAGGCCATCGGGTGCGCGAGCGGCGCGGCCGTCGACCGGGCGCCGGCGCCGGTCCACGGGAAGGCGTCCACAGTCCGGCACACCGGCCGGGCGCTGTTCGCCGGCGTACCGGAGTCCTTTCCGGGCGGCCGTTACCACTCGCTGGTGGTGCGACGGGACCGGCTGCCGCGGGACCTGGCGGTCACGGCGGAGACCGAGGACGGACTGGTGATGGCCCTGGAGCACCGCCAGCGGCCCTGGTTCGGCGTGCAGTTCCATCCGGAGTCGATCCTGACGCCGCACGGCCCGCAGATCGTCGCCAACTTCCTCCAGCTCACGACCCGGCGCCATGGCTGACCCCGGGGCGGCGCGCCCGCTGCAGGAGGCGCTTCGTTCCGGCGCCGACCGGCTGGCGGCGGCGGGCATCGACTCCGCCCGCCACGACGCCGAGGCGCTGGCGGCGCACGTCCTCGGCGTACGGCGGGGCGAGCTGACCGCCGTCACCGCGCTGCGGGCGGACGACGCCCAGCGCTACGACGAGCTGGTGGTCCGGCGGGCGTCGCGAGTGCCGCTGCAGCACCTCCTCGGACGGGTGGGCTTCCGGCGGCTCGACCTCGCCATCGGGCCGGGCGCCTTCGTCCCCCGGCCGGAGACAGAGGTGGTCGTGCAGTGGGCGCTGGCCGCGCTGGGGGCGGCCGGACCCGGGAACCCGCTGGTCGTGGACCTGTGCACCGGACCCGGCACGATCGCGCTGGCGCTGGCTCACGAGGCGCCGGCGGCGCGGGTGCACGCGGTCGAGCGGGACCCCGGCGCGCTGGTCTGGGCGCGGCGAAACGCCAGGGAGCGGGCGGCCGCCGGCGACACCCCGGTGACCCTGCACCTCGGCGACATCACCGAGGCACTGACCGAGCTCGACGGCACCGTCGACCTGGTGCTGAGCAACCCGCCGTACGTCGCCACCGGCGAGCGCAACCTCGTCGATCCGGAGGTCAGGGACCACGATCCACAGATGGCCCTGTGGGCGGGAACCGATGGGCTCGACGTCATCCGGCTGGTCGAGTCGGTCGCCGGCCGGCTGCTGCGGCCGGGCGGCCAGGTGGCGGTGGAGCACTCGGACCGGCAGGGCGCCTCAGCACCCGAGGTCTTCCTGACCTCGGGGAACTGGACGGACGTCACCGACCACCCCGATCTCACCGGCCGCGACCGTTTCGTGACCGCAACCCGCCGGTGACGGCCACCTCGCGGGTGCGCCGGAGTCGGCGATGAGCCGCCGTTTCGACTGCGGCGCGCCTGCCCAGCGCGCGGAAGGGCTGCGGGAGGCGGCGGCCGCGGTCCGGCGCGGCGATCTGGTGGTGCTGCCCACGGACACGGTGTACGGCCTCGGCGCCGACGCCTTCACCCCCAGGGCCGTCGACGCGCTGCTGGGCGTCAAGGGCCGCGGCCGGGACATGCCGGTGCCGGTGCTCGTCGGCTCGCTGCGCATGCTCGAGGGTGTCGTGGACGCCCTGCCCGCCGTGGGGCGTCAGCTGGCCGACGCGTTCTGGCCCGGTGCTCTCACCCTGGTGGCACGGCACACCGCGGGGCTGGCCTGGGACCTCGGCGACACCCGAGGCACGGTGGCGGTGCGGATGCCGCTGCATCCGGTGGCGCTCGAGCTGCTCGCCGAGACCGGTCCGCTGGCGGTGTCGAGCGCCAACCTGAGCGGCGCCCCGCCGGCCCGTGACGTCGACAGTGCCGAGGGTCAGCTCGGTGACGCGGTCGCCGTCTACCTCGACGGCGGCCCGTGCGGAGACGGCCCCGCCTCCACCATCGTCGACGTGACCGCCGACGTGCCCAGGGTGCTCCGAGCCGGGGCCCTGCCGCTCGACCGGCTCTGCGAGGTGGTTCCCGGCCTGGTCGGGCCGGGCTGAGGAGCAGCAGAGGTGCCGCAGCAGCCGCGGCCACGGGGGCTGCCGCCGTACAGTGAACGCCACCTCTGCCGCCGCCGCAGGAGCCGCCGCATGACTACACCGTTCTGGGGACCCGACTTCGACGCGCTGCGCGACGAGGACCCGGAGATCGCCGACGTGGTGCTGGGCGAGCTCGACCGGCTGCGTGGCGGCCTGCAGCTGATCGCCAGCGAGAACCTCACCTCACCTGCCGTGCTGGCGGCGCTTGGGTCCACGCTGTCCAACAAGTACGCCGAGGGCTACCCGGGCAAGCGCTACTACGGCGGCTGCGCGCAGGTCGACAAGGCGGAGACCATCGGCATCGAGCGGGCGAAGGCGCTCTTCGGCGCGGAGCACGCCAACCTCCAGCCGCACTCGGGCGCGTCGGCAAACCTGGCGGCGTACGCCGCCCTGCTGGCGCCGGGCGACACGGTGCTGGCGATGTCGCTGCCACACGGGGGCCACCTGACCCACGGCTCGAAGGTCAACTTCTCGGGCAAGTGGTTCAACACGGTCGGCTACGGCGTCCGCCAGGACGACGAGCTCATCGACTACGACCAGGTGCGCGACCTGGCGCTCGAGTACCGCCCGAAGATGATCATCGCGGGTGCCACGGCCTACCCCCGGCTGATCGACTTCGCCGCCTTCCGGGCGATCGCCGACGAGACGGGTGCCGCCCTGATGGTCGACGCCGCCCACTTCATCGGGTTGGTGGCGGGGCAGGCGATCCCCTCGCCGGTGCCGTACGCCGACGTGGTGACCTTCACCACCCACAAGGTGCTGCGGGGGCCGCGCGGCGGCATGATCGTCTGCAAGTCGGAGCTGGCGACGCGCATCGACAAGGCAGTGTTCCCGTTCAGCCAGGGCGGACCGCTCATGCACGCGGTCGCCGCGAAGGCGGTGGCGCTCAAGGAGGCGGCGACCCCGGCGTACCAGGCCTACGCCCGCCAGGTCATCGCCAACGCGCAGGCGCTCGCCGAGGGCCTGGCCGCGGAGGACCTGCGGCCGGTCGGCGGTGGCACCGACACCCACCTCGCGCTGCTCGACCTGCGCGACACCGGGGTGACCGGGCGGGACGCCGAGGCGCGCTGCGACGCCGCGCGGATCACCCTCAACAAGAACGCGATCCCGTTCGACCCCGAGCCACCGGCGGTCGCCTCCGGCATCCGGGTCGGCACGCCCGCGGTGACGACCCAGGGGATGACGGAGGGCGACATGAAGGAGGTGGCGGGGCTGATCGGCCGGGCGATCCGGGACCCGAACGGCTCGGCCACCGCCGACATCGCCGCCTCGGTCGCCGCGCTCGTCGGCCGGCATCCGGCCTACCCGCGCGGCTGACCGGCGCCCGGGCGAGTGGAGGGGGCGAGCGGGTGCGCGAGTACGCGCTGACGCTGGCGGTGGTGGCCGGGGTCACCTATCTGGTCACCCCGCTCGCGCGGCGGCTGGCGATGGTGGTGGGAGCGCTGGCGCGGGTCCGCGACCGCGACGTGCACACGATCCCCACCCCGTACGGCGGGGGCATCGCGATGTATGCCGGGGTGGCCGCCGGTCTGCTCGTGGCCAGCCGGCTGCCGGCGCTGCAGAAGGTCTTCCTCGAGACCCGGGAGCCGCAGGCCGTGCTGCTGGCCGGCGCGCTGATCTGCGTGGTCGGCGCGGTCGACGACCGCTACGGCCTGGACGCCCTCACCAAGCTGGCCGGCCAGACCCTCGCCGCCGGCGTGATGGTGCTGCAGGGGGTCCAGCTGCTCTACCTGCCGGACCCGCGGCAGGCCCACAACTTCTTCTCGCTGGGCCCCGACATCGGCGTACCGCTGACCGTCCTGCTCGTCGTACTCACGATCAACGCGGTCAACTTCGTCGACGGGCTGGACGGGCTGGCCGCGGGCGTGGTGGGTATCGCGGCGCTGGCGTCGTTCATCTACTCCTACCAGCTCTCGGTCCTGCACGGCATCGAGCGGGCGTTCCCGGCCGCACTCATCACCGCCGCGCTCGCCGGCGCCTGCCTGGGCTTCCTGCCGCACAACTTCGCCCCGGCCCGGGTGTTCATGGGCGACTCCGGCTCGATGCTGATCGGGCTGTTGCTGGCCGCGGCGACGACCAGCGTCACCGGTTCACTCGACCCGAGCATCACCACCGGCCTGGACCTGTTCCCGCTGGTGCTGCCGCTGCTGCTGCCCATCGCGGTGATCGCGGTGCCGATGGTCGACGTGCTGCTGGCCGTCGTCCGCCGGACCCGGCGCGGCCGGTCGCCGTTCTCGCCGGACAAGCTCCACCTGCACCACCGGCTGCTCGAGATCGGCCACTCGCAGACCCGTGCGGTACTGATCATGTACCTGTGGTCGGCGCTGCTGGCCTTCAGCGCGGTGGCGGCGTCGATCACCCATGGCCCGCTGCTGGTGTTGGCGGGGGGCGGGACCATCGCGGTGGTCGCCGTCCTGGCCAGCAGCGTGCCCAGGCTGCGCGCCGCCCGCCGCTGAGAGCCAGCGGAACCGATGCAGAGCTACGACGCCACCCTGTTCCGGCGGGCGGCCGTCCCCACGTCCGCCGCCGGCAGCGTCGTGCTCGTCGCTGCCAGTGTGGCCGCCGGGTTCGACGGGGGAGTCGGAGCCGTCCTGGGCCTCGGGGTGGTCGTCGCGTTCTTCGGGTTCGGCCTACTGGTCTCCCGGTGGACGGACGCCAGCCCGCCCACGACCGTGATGGGCCTGGCCATGCTGAGCTATCTGCTCAAGATCACACTGCTGGCGCTGGTGCTGGTCCTGTTCCACGACACCCGGCTCTTCAGCACCGGCGCCTTCGCCGCGGCCGTGCTGGTGTGCACGGTGGTCTGGCTCGGGGCCGAGGTCCGCGCGTTCACGCGGGTGAAGATGCTCTACGTCGACCCCGCCGAGGGCAGCGAGACCCAGCGCCGCTGACGCCGTCCGGCTGCTACGGTGCCGCCGCCATGAGTGATCGGGGCGCGCCGCCGAACCCGCGGTCCGCCAGGCCCGGCGACGCCTACACGATTATCGGCTATCTGCTGTCCGGCCTGGTCATCTGGGGTGGCGTCGGGCTGCTGCTCGACCGCTGGCTCGGCACGCGGTTCCTGGTCCTGATCGGCCTGCTGATCGGGGGAGCCTCGGCGCTCTACCTCATCTATGTCCGGTACGGTAGGCAGTGATTACGGCGAGCTCGATCCGCGGTGCAGACGCGCCGGGGAAGTGTCGTGCGCCCTCGGGAGGGGAGTTCGGGTGAGCCCGCTGGTGGTGGCGGCGAACGAGGAGTTCGTGCCGCCGAGCAGCCGCGACTTCGAGCTCCCCGGCCTCTTCGGCTCGGTGGTCACCAAGCCGATCCTGCTGCTCCTGCTCAGCGCCGTGCTGATCGCCGTGTTCTTCTACCTGGCCGCACGTCGGGCGGCGCTGGTGCCCTGCCGGCTGCAGTTCGCCGGTGAAGAGGTGTACGGCTTCGTCCGCAACAGCGTCGCGCGCGACATCATCGGTAACGACTTCCTGCGCTACGTGCCCTATCTCGTGACCCTGTTCACCTTCATCCTCGTCAACAACCTGTTCGGCATCGTGCCACTGCTGCAGTTCCCGACCATGTCGCGGTTCGGCTTCCCGGTCGTCCTGGCCGTGCTCAGCTGGCTGGTCTTCAACTTCATCGGCGTACGCCGCAAGGGGCTGGTCAGCTACCTGAAGGAGACGATGTTCCCGCCCGGTCTGCCATGGCCGGTCTACTTCCTGATCGCGCCGATCGAGCTCGCCACGATCCTCATCACCCGCCCGCTCACGCTCGCGCTGCGCCTGTTCGCCAACATGTTCGCCGGCCACCTGCTGCTGCTGGTCTTCATCCTGGGCGGTGCCCACCTGCTGAGCTCGGGCGGCTTGCTCGCGGCGTTCAGCCCGTTCGCTTTCCTGCTGGCCATCGTGCTGACCTTCTTCGAGGCCCTGATCGAGGTGCTGCAGGCCTACATCTTCGTCCTGCTGACCGCTCTCTACATCGCCGGTGCCCTGGCCGACGAGCACTGAAGCCACCGCCCACCTCTGAAAGGACCCGTCTGCATGAAAGGCACCCTGAACCTGGTCGGCTATGGCCTCTCGGCCATCGGTCCGGGCATCGGCATCGGGCTGATCTTCGCTGCTTACATCAACGGCGTCGCCCGCCAGCCCGAAGCCCGTGGCCAGCTCCAGCCGATCGCGTTCCTCGGCTTCGCCCTGGCAGAGGCGCTTGCGTTGTTCGGCCTCGTGCTCGCCTTCGTGCTCTGACCCGGAGGGAGGTCACCGTGTTCCTCGCCGCCGAGGAAGCGCCCAACCCGCTGATCCCGCATCTGCCGGAGGTCATTGTCGGGCTGGTCGCCTTCGCGCTGCTGTACTTCTTCCTCTCTCGCCGGGCGTTCCCGCTGTTCGAGAAGGCCTTCCGAGAGCGCACCGAGCGCATCGAAGGCGGCCTGCGCCGGGCCGAGGAGGCGCAGGCCGAGGCCGCGAAGGCACTCGCGCAGTACCGGGCCCAGCTGGCCGACGCCCGGGGGGAGGCCAACCGCATCCGCGAGGAGGCCCGCGAGCAGGGTCAGGCGATTCTCGAGGAGCTGCGGGCCAAGGCGCAGGAGGACTCCGCACGCATCACGGCCCGAGGTGAGGCCCAGCTGCTCGCCGAGCGTCAGCAGGTGGTCACCTCGCTGCGGGCGGAGATCGGCCAGCTGGCCGTCGACCTGGCCGAGCGGATCGTCGGCATGACCCTCGCCGACGAGTCGCGGCAGCGGGCGGTCATCGACCGGTTCCTCGACGACCTCGAGGCCGGCGCGCCCACGGGTGGCGACGGGGGTACGCCGGCCAGCGGCTCCGCGGTGGCCCGCTGATGCAGGGGGCTAGCCGGAAGGCGCTGGCCGAGGTCCGCGAGGCCCTGGAGAAGCTGCGCGGAGCTGACGAGACCGCACGACTCGCTTCGGTGGGGGACGGGCTCTTCTCGGTCGCCGGCCTGTTGGAGGGCGAGGTCCGGCTGCGCCGTGCGGTGGGCGACCCGGCGCTGACCGTGCGGGCGAAGTCGGACCTGGTGCACGCCCTTCTCGGCGGCCAGCTCGACGAGGCGACGCTGGGGATCGTCGAGCGCGTCGTGACGTCCCGGTGGTCCCAGCCCGGCGACCTGGTGGACGCCCTCGACACCCTGGGGGCCTCGGCGACGCTGATGGCGGCGGAGGCCGCCGGGCAGCTCGACGACGTGGAGGACGAGCTCTTCCGGTTCTCCCGGATCGTCGACCGGGAGCCGCAGCTGCTGATGGCGTTGACCGACCGGGGCCTGCCGCTCGAGCGCAAGCGGGAGCTCGTCCACGCGCTGCTGGAGGGCCGGGCGCTGCCGGCCACGCTGCGGCTGGTCGACGAGGTGGTGGCCCACCCGCGTGGCCGCACCCTGGACCGTGCGCTGGAGGGCTATGCCGCCCTCGCCGCCGAGCGGCGCCGCCGGCTGGTCGCCTCCGTGCAGGTCGCCCTCAGGCTGACTCCGGCGGAGGAGGCACGGCTCGTGGCCGCGTTGGGCCGCGAGTTCGGCCAGCAGGTGGCGTTGCAGGTGGAGGTCGACCCGTCGGTGCTGGGCGGCGTACGGGTGCACGTCCGGGACTTCGTGATCGACGGCACCGTCGCGGGCCGGCTGGCCGAGGCGCGGCGCCGGCTGGCCGGATGACCGGAGGCGCTGGCGGCCGAGTGGCGACCGGCCCCGCCGAGGCTGCCGGGGTGCCCGGCAGAATGGACAGCGACGACCTCGAGGGAAGCAGGGACATCGCATGACCGAGCTGAGCATCCGGCCGGAGGAGATCCGGGAGGCGCTGGAGCGCTACGTCTCCTCCTACACCCCGGAGACGACCCGCGAGGAGGTCGGACGCGTCACCGAGACCGGTGACGGCATCGCCCGGGTCGAGGGGCTGCACTCGGCGATGACGAACGAGCTGCTCGAGTTCGAGGGCGGCGTGCTGGGGCTGGCGCTCAACCTGGACATCCGGGAGATCGGCTGCGTGATCATGGGCGACGCCCAGCACATCGAGGAGGGCCAGGAGGTACGTCGTACCGGCGAGATCCTGTCCATGCCGGTCGGCGACGCCTTCCTCGGCCGGGTCGTCGACCCGCTCGGCCGCCCGATCGACGCCAAGGGCGAGATCGAGTCCAGCGAGCGCCGGCCGCTGGAGATCCAGGCACCCTCGGTCGTCCAGCGCCAGCCGGTCAAGGAACCGCTGCAGACCGGCATCAAGGCCATCGACTCGATGACGGCGATCGGCCGCGGCCAGCGGCAGCTGATCAT
>JBPCOX010000091.1:0-3459 GCA_050999825.1 Mycobacteriales bacterium | reverse complement strand
CAGGTGGTCGGGGACCGGCTCGACCTGCCGGTGGAGGTGGAGGTTGCGTTCCGCGAGACCGACTTCGGCGAGTGGGAAGGGGCCACCTTCGCCGAGGTGGCGGAGAAGTGGCCGGCGGAGCTCGCCGCCTGGCAGGGCGACGCGGAGGTCGCGCCCCCTGGCGGCGAGAGCTTCGCCGCCACCACCGCGCGGGTCCGGGATGGGCTGGTGCGGCTGCTGGTCCGTTCCGCCGAACGGACCGTGCTGGTGGTGTCGCACGTGACGCCGATCAAGACCCTTGTCAGGCTGGCCCTGGAGGCGCCGCCGGAGGCGCTCTATCGCATGCATCTCGATCCGGGCGGACTGTCGACTGTGGACTGGTACGCCGACGGGCCGGCCGTCGTCCGGCTGCTCAACGACACGGCGCACCTGAGCAGCCTGGATTCCGCAGTAGCTCGGCACGCGGCGGGTTCTTGACGAGCCGGGGCGGGTTACTGCGCCGAGACCATCTCCCGCAGGCGTGGCGGTCGTGCGCTGAGGCCGTTGGCCCGCCGTGCGGCCATCCAGAGCAGCGGTCCGACGATGACTACGGCACCGAGGATCCATGCCAGCGTGGTCGTCGGCACGTTCACCAGCTTGAGGCCCGACGCGAGCAGGACGAACACCAGCGCACGCCGTACCAGGCCCCCATGGGCCCGCGACGACACGCGGGCGCCGATGTAGACGCCTGGAATGCTGCCGATCAGCAGCGATGTCGTAAGGGCCAGCTTGAAGTCGCCGAAGAGCAGGTGGCCCAGCGCCGCGGAGGCCACCAGCGGGACCGCCTGCACCAGGTCGGTGCCGACCAGCTGGCCGGCCCGCAGGCTGGGGTAGAGCAGCAGCAGCAGAACGATGATGAGTGACCCGCTGCCGACCGAGGTCATGCCGACCACCAGACCGCCCAGCGCGCCGATCATCATGGTGGGAAGGGGGCGGATCTTGAACTCGGGCGGCGGCGGGGGGGTTCCGCCGGCTCGCTCGATCTCTCGGTCCTTGCCCCACTGACGCACCTGCATGAGCGCCTTGAACACGATCGAGGCGCAGGCGAGCAGCAGCGCGAACCCGAGGGTCAGCTTGATCCGGTCCTGCACCACCTGGCCGTTGCCAAGGCTGTTGAGGACTAGCACCCCGGCGAAGGCGAAGGGGACGGAACTGATCACCAGCCACTTCACCAGCGGCTTGTTCACCGTGCCGTGCCGCAGGTGCACCGCGCTGCCGACCGGCTTCATCACCACGGCGGCGACCAGGTCGCTCGAGACCGCGGCCAGGGGCTGCACGTGGAAGAGCAGTACGAGGATCGGCGTCATCAGCGCGCCGCCGCCCATGCCGGTGAGACCGACCGTGAAGCCCACGATCAACCCGGCAAGAGCGATGAGGAAGTCGATGTGCACGATGCCCGTCCTGGTCTGGTCGGGAGCGACGCTGGCGACGCTCGGGAACTCTTGTCTACCAAACTAGTGGGGAAGCCTAGACACAGTCTCGGCAAGCCGCCCCAGGTTCTGCGGAGTGGATCGGCAGGTATACCCGTTTGGCTTAGCCCCCCCGAAGGTGCCGAACGGAGACCGCATTCATGTCCGTACGCCGACTGCGCACGCCAGGCCCGGCGGCCGAGCGGCTCGACCCCGCTTTCGGCGCGCTGCGCGCCGAGCTCGAGGTGCCGGCTGAGTTCCCTGCCGCCGTGGAAGCGGAGGTGGTGGCTCCGATGCCGGCGCCTGCCTACGCCCGCCAGCGGCTGGATGTGACCGAGGTGCCGTTCGTCACCATCGATCCACCAGGGTCCATGGACCTCGACCAGGCTCTGCACATCGAGCGACTTGACGGGGGATGGCGAATTCGCTACGCGATCGCCGACGTGGCGGCGTTCGTGCACCCGGGAGGTCAGCTCGACGCCGAGGCACACCGACGCGGCGAGACGCTCTACAGCCCCGACGTCCGCACGCCGCTGTACCCCAAGTCCTTGAGCGAAGGAGCGGCGAGCCTGTTGCCCGGCCAGGCTCGCCCTGCACTGCTGTGGACGCTGGACCTCGACGGTCGGGCGGAGCCGGTGCGGACCGGCGTACGCCGGGCGTTGGTGCGTAGCCGCGAGCAGCTCGACTACGCCGGCGTACAGGACTCGCTCGACGACGGCACCGCCGCCGCGCCGCTCCGGCTGCTGCGCGAGGTGGGGGAGGCGCGACAGGCCCGAGCGCGCGAGCGGGGAGCGGTCGACCTGCGGCTGGCCGAGCAGGAGGTGGTGGCCGGCCCGGCCGGTGGCTGGCGGCTGGAGTACCGCGCGGCGCTGCCGGTGGAGGGATGGAACGCCCAGGTCTCGCTGCTCACGGGGATGGCGGCGGCGCGGCTGATGCTGGCGGCGGGCGTCGGCGTTCTCCGGACGCTGCCGCCGCCGGCCGCCGCCATGGTCGAGTCGCTGCGGCGCAGTGCCCTGGCGCTCGGGATCGACTGGCCGGTCGGTCGACCGTACGCGGAGGTAGTGAGTGGGCTGGACGCATCCGTGCCGGCGCAGGCCGCGGTGCTCGAGCTGGCGACCCGGCTGCTGCGGGGGGCGGGCTACGTCGCGTTCGACGACGGCTCGCCGCCCGAGCAGCCGGAGCACAGCGCGGTGGCCGCCCCGTACGCTCACGCCACCGCCCCCCTGCGCCGGCTCGTCGACCGCTACGTCGGCGAGATCTGCCTCGCCGGATGTGCCGGTACGTCCGTCCCGGACTGGGTGCGGGCCGCGCTCCCCGCGCTGCCCGACGAGATGGCCGGCGCCGACCGCCGCGCGCACGCTCTGGACCGGGCGGTCGTGGACCTGATGGAGGCTACGGTCCTGGCTGGGTCGATCGGGACCGAGTACGACGCCGTCGTCGTGGAGACCGGCAGGGACGGCGGCGAGGTTCAGCTGCGCGACCCCGCCGTACGGGCGCGCTGCTCCGGCCGGGCTCTGCCACTGGGCCAGGCCGTGCGGGTGCGGCTTGTCGAGGTGGACGCGGTCAGGCGTCGGGTGTCCTTCTCGCTGGCGTGAATCCCGTACGCTGTCTGGTACGGCGGACGAGTCGGCCGGACGGTCGCGTCAGCGGTCGAGTTCAGCGGTCGCTGCCGAGGAACGTCCGGGCTCCACAGGGCAAGGTGGTGGGTAACGCCCACCCGGGGTGACCCGCGGGACAGTGCCACAGAAAGCAGACCGCCACCGGCGCTTCGGCGTCGCGGCAAGGGTGAAACGGTGCGGTAAGAGCGCACCAGCGCCCCGGGTGACCGGGGCGGCTCGGCAAACCCCACCCGGAGCAAGGTCAAGAGGCGGGCTCTCGGGCCTGCTGCGCAGGCGACCGAGGGCGGCCCGCCCGAGCCTGCGGGTAGACCGCTAGAGGCGGCCGGCAACGGTCGCCCGAGATGGATGGCCGTCGCCGACGGCGCTTCGGCGTCCTCGGCACAGAACCCGGCGTACAGGCCGGCTCGTCCGCC
>JBPCOX010000027.1:0-16339 GCA_050999825.1 Mycobacteriales bacterium | reverse complement strand
CTCATCACCTGGAGGAACAGCTCCCACTTGGGATGGTCGCCGCGCTCTATCGCGTCGTAGATGTCCTTGGAGGCGTGTCCGAGGTCCGCGGCCTGGATCTCGTTCGCCTGCGCCTGGGTTAGGGACTCCAGCCCCTGCTGGGTCTTCCAGTGGTACTTGACGAGGACGCCCTCGCCCGCGGCGTTGACCATCTTGTAGGTGTTGACGCCGAAGCCGTCCATGTGGCGGTAGTCCTTCGGGATGCCCCGCGGCCCGAAGAGGAACGAGAGCATGTGCATGCTCTCCGGCGTCTGGCTCATGAAGTCGAAGATCCGGTTGGGCTCCTGGCGGAAGGTCACCGGGTCCGGCTTGAGCGCGTGGATCACATCCGGGAACTTGATCGCGTCGCGGATGAAGAAGACCGCGAGGTCGTTGCCGACCAGGTCCCAGTTGCCGTCCTCGGTGCGGAACTTCACCGCGAAGCCGCGCGGGTCGCGGGCCACCTCGGAGGAGTCCCGGCCGCCGATGACGGTGGAGAAGCGGATCGTGACCGGGGTCTTCTTGCCCTGCTCCTGGAACAGCTTGGCCCGGGTGTACGTCGACGCCGGCTGGTCGCCGATGGTGCCGTAGGCCTCGAACTCGCCATGGGCGACGAAGCCGCGCGCATGCACGACGCGCTCCGGGATCCGCTCGCGGTCGAAGTGGCTGATCTTCTCCAGGAAGTGATAGTTCTCCAGCGTCGCGGGGCCCCTGCTGCCGACCGTCCGCGAGTTCTGGTTGTCATGGACCGGATGGCCCTGCCGGTTGGTCAGGAACTCCCGCGCGTCCTCGGTCATGCGCTTCCCCTCTGCTCGGTGGGCGGGGTGGTGCTCTGCTGACAGTCGGGGCAGGCGCCCCAGTAGGTGACCTCCGCCTCGTCCACCGCGAAGCCGGCGGTGTCGGCCGGGTCGAGGCAGGGAGCGGCCCCCACCGCGCAGTCGACGTCGACCGTCGCGCCGCAGCCGCGGCAGACGAGGTGGTGGTGGTTGTCGCCGGCCCTGCTCTCGAACCGGGCCGGGCCGCCGGCCGGCTGGATCCGGCGTACGAGGCCGGCCCCGGTGAGCGCCCGCAGGATGTCATAGACCGCCTGGGTCGACAGGCTGCCCAGCCGCTCTCGTGCCGTCTTGGCCACCGTCTCCGCGTCGAGGTGGCGGCCGGGCGGCAGGGCGGCCAGCACGGCGAGCCGTGGCGCGGTCACCCGCAGGTCCGCGGCCCGCAGCCGGCCTACCTGGTCCACCATCGCTGCCATCTCCGGCACCGTCTCACGGTGCACTTGACCAGGTCAAGACAACGGCTGGCTCAAGCGGGCCGGTCAGCCCCGCTTGACGGCGGCGAGCAGCCCGTCTCCCACCGGCAGCAGCACCGGGACCAGCCGCTCGTCGTCGCGCACGGTGGCCCCGAGCTCCCGTACGACGGTCGTCGCGGCGTCGCGCACCGACGGGTCGGCCACCCGGTCGTGCCAGAGGGCGTTGTCGAAGACCACGACGCCGCCGGGACGCAGCAGCCGCAGCGCCTCGGCGAGGTAGTCGGCGTACTCGGTCTTCTCGGCGTCGCACAGCACCAGGTCGTAGGCGCCGTCGGTGAGGCGGGGTAGCACGTCGAGCGCCCGACCGTTGATCAGCCGCACCCGGTTGGCCGGGATGCCGGCCTCGGTGTAGCTGCGGCGGGCCAGCCGCTGGTGCTCGGCCTCCACGTCGATGCTGGTGAGCACGCCGTCGGGCGCCATGCCACGCAGCAGCCAGATGCCCGACACCCCTGCCCCGGTGCCGATCTCGACGACGTGGCGCGCCGCCATGGCCGCGGCGAGGAAGCACAGCGCCGCTCCGCTGACCGGCGCCAGGGGGGGTGCGCCCATCTGTTCGCCCCGGGACCGCGCGGTGGCCAGGGCCTCGTCTTCGGGCAGGAAGGACTCGGCGTACTCCCTGCTGGCCTGCGGCGGAGCAGCGATGACGGCCTCCTCCGGTAGGGAGATCGGGCGGTCGCAGCCTAGCGGTCGGGGAACCGGCCCACTCCGGCCATCGTTGCCGAAACGACACCCCGAGGCGACCGTCCCGCGTGGACGGGTAAGGAAGGGCGACGGCACCATGGTGGCAACGGTCGTGCGGATGGCGGGAGGTGCCTCCTTGGCGGACGTCCCGTACCGTGACCCGGTTCCCGCCGAGCCGTGGACGCCACCCAGCTGGGACGAGGTCGTCCGTACCCACTCGCCCCGGGTCTACCGGCTCGCCTACCGGCTCACCGGCAACAAGTACGACGCCGAGGACCTCACCCAGGACGTCTTCGTGCGCGTCTTCCGGTCCCTCGCCGACTACACCCCCGGGACCTTCGAGGGCTGGCTGCACCGGATCACGACCAACCTGTTCCTCGACCGCGTACGCCGCAAGGCCCGGATCCGGTTCGAAGGCCTGCCCGAGGACGCCGAGCGCATCGCCGGCCGGGAGCCGACGCCGGCCCAGGTCTACGACGACCGCTATCTGGACGGGGACGTGCAGAGCGCGCTGGACGCGCTGCTGCCGGAGTTCCGCGCCGCGGTGATCCTCTGCGACATCGAGGGACTGTCGTACGAGGAGATCGCCCAGACGCTGGGGATCAAGCTCGGAACCGTCCGCAGCCGTATCCACCGGGGGCGGGCGCAGCTCCGCACCGCGCTGGCACACCGGTCGGCCGGCCGCCCCGCCGACGACGCCACCGGCGGCTCCGCCGACCGATCCACCGAAGGGGACAGCTGGTGACCCGTCCGTCGAGCTATCGCGCTCATCTGGGTGAGACCGCCGCCGCCCTGGTCGACGGCGAGCTCGGGCACCCCGCCCGGGAGGCCGCACTGGCCCATCTCGCCCACTGCCAGGCTTGTCGGGCCGAGGTCGACGAACAGCGGCGGACCAAGGTTCTGGTCTCGGGCACCATCTCGCCGCCGGCCTCGGCCGAGCTGACCGCCCGGCTGTGTGCCATCGGCTCGACCGCCATCGGCTCGACCGGCTCGACCGGCTTGACCACCTCTGCCGGCGGCCGCTCGGGCCCGCCGGTCCACATCGGGCGCCGGCCGCCATCGGTCCGGGGAGCCCGTCGCCCGGGGGGCCGCCGACCATGGGTTAGAAGCCGGCGCTCGCGGAGCTGGGCGGCCGCCACCGGGGTCGCCGCGACCCTGGTGCTGGGGCTGGGCACCGCTTTCGTCGCCGGCGGTACGCCGGGGGACGGCCCGGCGATCTCTCCCGCGGTCGACCGCTACGCCGTGGAGCACGCGGCGACGACCGGCGGGGTCACCTTCCCCGGGTCTGCTGTGGGCGCCGCCGTGTCCGCGTCCTTCGCGGGGTCGAACGCCCCGTGAGCCTGTCCGTTCCCGCTCGTCTCGGAGCGTTCGCCGTGCTCGCCGGGCTGGGAACGGCCGGCGCGGTGAGCCTCCTCGTTCCGGCCGGCTCGGCCGCCGGCACGAGCAGCGGGTGGCGACCTCCATCGGGGTCCAGCGACGCCGCCGCCGTGCGGCTGCTCCGCCAGGCCGCGCAGGCGACCGACGCGACGGCGTACTCGGGTGTGCAGTACCTCTGTTCCTGGGGCTCGGACGGCGGCTCCACGAGCGTGGTGGTCGAGGTCACCCACGTGCCGGGCAGCGGCTCGATGGTGGCGGTACGACCCACCCCGGGCAGCGGCGGAATCCGCGTGTACGAGAAGGAGTCCACCGAGGGGTCGCCGGGGATCGGCGCCCCGGACCTGGCCGGTGGCCGCGGGCAGGCGCTGGCGCTGCTCGAGCGCAAGTACGACCTCGGTCTGGGTTCGACGGAGGACGTGGCCGGCCGCCCCGCCGATGTGGTGGAGGTGCGCCGCCCCGATGGCTCGCTGGCCGCCCGGCTTTGGCTCGACGCCGCCACCAAGATGCTGCTGCGCCGCGAGATCACCGACCACCGCGGCCGGATGACGCGCGCCAGTGCCTTCGTCGAGCTGCGGGTCGGCCGCGCCGGACTGCTCTTGACGCCCCCGGCGGAGGGCCCTCAGCAGATGCCGCGGCCCTGGGACCGGCGGCTCGAGGCCGCGGACCTGGGCCGGCTGCGCGCCCATGGCTGGGCGGTGCCTGACACGCTGCCCGGAGGGCTCGAGCTCTTCGACGCTCGAAGCCACGACAACGACGACGAAGGTGCCGGCGCCGACGAGGTCGTCCACCTGTCGTTCTCCGACGGGCTGTCCACCGTGTCGCTGTTCGAGCAGAAGGGCCGGCTCGACCCGCGTCGGCTGGCCTCCTGGCGGCGGGAGAAGATGGGCGGGGCTCGGGTCTACGTGCGCGACACCCTGCCGCGACGCGTGGTGTGGGCCAGCCGGGGCAAGGTCTACACCGTTCTGGCCGATGCCCCGGAGGACACCGTCCAGGCCGTCATCGCCCGGCTGCCGCACTCGTCGCCGCGCACCGGCGTCGTGCCGCGGCTCGGCCGCGGCCTGGCGCGCGTCGGTTCCTGGTTCAACCCTTTCGCCTGATCTCCCGAGGAACTCCAGATGACCGAGCACGACCGCACGCCCGACCCCGACTCCACGGGTTCGGCCCGCTGGTGGTCTGGCGGCACCGACGACCCCTGGCGTACGTCGGGTGCCGGCTCGACGCCGTACCGCCCGCAGGACACCTTGCCGGTCTCCGCCGCCGGTGCGACGACGACGGCGACTCGCCCGTTCGGCGAGCCGGCGTACGGGAGCGACACGCTGGGACAGGATCCGCGCGGTCGGCGGTCCCGCGGGTGGCTGGTGCTGCCTGCAGTCGCTCTCACTACCGGGCTCGTCGCCGGCGGTGTGGGAGCCGCGGTCGGCGTACATGTCGGTCGCTCGTCGGACGGTGGACGGCTGACCGATGGCTCGGCCAGCCTCGGCGTCCCGCCGGTCAGGACCAGCGACACCCGCCCGGCCGGATCGGTGGCCGCGATCGCCCAGGCGGTGCTCCCCAGCGTCGTGTCGATCTCGGTGCGGGTGGACTCAGGCGGCGACACCGGTACCGGCGTGATCATTCGCAGCGACGGCTACGTCCTGACCAACAACCACGTGATCTCGTCAGCGGCGGACGGCCGCGGGGAGATCTCGGTGCAGCTCAACAACGGCAAGGCGACGGCTGCCTCCATCGTCGGGAGCGACCCGAAGTCCGACCTCGCCGTGCTCAGGGTGCGGGGAGTCTCTGGCCTGACCGCGGCGCGACTGGGCAGCAGCTCCAACCTGGTCGTCGGCGACCCGGTGGTCGCGATCGGTTCCCCGCTCGGGCTGAACCAGACCGTGACCTCCGGCATCGTCAGCGCGAAGGATCGCCCGGTGAGCGCGGGGCGGACGAGCGCGACCGACCCCGGCTCGGTGATCGACGCGATCCAGACCGATGCGGCGATCAACCCGGGCAACTCCGGCGGCCCGCTGGTCAACGGTCGGGGTGAGGTGGTCGGGATCAACTCGGCCATCGCCACGCTGCCGAACGGCGGCGGTGGCCAGAGCGGGTCGATCGGACTTGGCTTCGCGATCCCTATCGACCAGGCCCGGTCCATCGCCGAGGAGATCATCCGTACCGGGAAGGCGACCCACCCGATCCTGGGCGTCAGCGCCGCCACCCTGGACGAGACGCAGGCCAAGTCCATTGCGGGAGCCGAGGCCGGTGCGCTGGTGTCGGCGTACAACGGCCGGCCGGCCGTGGTGCCTGGCGGCCCGGCGGAGGCGGCCGGCATCCGGGCGGGGGACATCATCATCGCCATCGCCGGAGCGCGGGTGACCGGTGTGGACGAGCTGGTCGTCGAGACCCGCAAGCACCGCATCGGCGATCGCGTCTCGGTCACCTACATCCGGGACGGCAAGAAGTCCACCGTCGAGCTGACCCTGGCGAGCGACGCCGACGCCGGCGGCTGACCGACGTAGGCTCGAAGGCCGGGTCCGCTGCAGGGAGGTGGCGTGTTCGACCACGTCGGCTGGGGTGAGCTGCTGATCCTCGCACTCGTTGCGTTGTTCGTCTTCGGACCGGAACGGCTCCCGCAGGTCGCCGCCGACGCCGGCCGGATGCTGCGGAGCCTGCGCAAGATGGCGCAGAGCGCGACCGCCGACCTCAAGGCCGAGCTGGGCCCCGAGATGGCCGACCTGGACCTGGCCTCGCTGAACCCGCGCACCTTCGTGGCGAGGAACCTCTTCGCCGACGACGAGCAGACCGCACCGACCGCGGTCGGACGGCCGTCGGGTGGCCCGCCGCTCGAGCCCGGTGAGCGGCCGCCGTACGACCCCGACGCGACCTAACGGGAGACGGGAGACAGGCCGAGGGGTCGGCCGACCAGCCCGCGAGCCCGGCTGCCGAGCCGGTCGGCGACCGCCCGCAGCTCCTTGGCTGCCGCGCAGTCCGGGTCGTCCAGCACGATCGGGCGACCGCTGTCGCCGCCTTCGCGCAGGCGTACGTCGATCGGCACCGCGCCGAGCAGCGGAACGGTCGTCCCGGTGGCCCGCGACAGCGCCTCGGCCACCGCCGCGCCCCCGCCGGAGCCGAACACCTCGACCAGCTCGCCGCAGTGCGGGCAGGGCAGCCCGGACATGTTCTCCACCACGCCGGCGATGCTCTGGCGGGTCTGCAGCACGATCGCGCCGGCCCGCTCGGCCACTTCGCGCGCGGCCAGCTGCGGCGTGGTGACCACGATCAGCTCGGCGTTGGGCATCAGCTGGGCGACGGAGATCGCGATGTCCCCCGTCCCCGGCGGCAGGTCCAGCAGCAGGACGTCGAGGTCACCCCAGAAGACGTCGGTGAGGAACTGCTGCAGCGCCCGGTGCAGCATCGGTCCCCGCCAGACCACCGGGGTGTTGTCCTTGGTGAACATCCCGATCGAGATGACCTTCACGCCGTACACCGTCGGTGGCATGATCATCGACTCGACCTGGGTGGGGCGGGCCGTCGTACCGAGCATCCGTGGCACCGAGTGGCCGTAGATGTCCGCGTCCACGATGCCGACCTTGAGGCCGTTGCCGGCCATGGCGACGGCGAGGTTCACGGTCACCGACGACTTGCCGACCCCGCCCTTGCCGCTGGCGACGGCGTAGACCCGGGTCAGGGACCCGGGCTGGGCGAAGGGCACCTCCTTGGCCGGTGTGCCGCCGCGCAGCGAGGTTTGCAGGTCCTTGCGCTGCTGGTCGCTCATCACGTCGAGCTCGACCGCCACGCCGGTGACACCCTCGAGCCGGCGGACGGCGGCCGTCACGTCCGCGGTGATCTTGTCGCGCAGCGGGCAGGCCGCCACGGTCAGGAAGATGGCCACGGCCACCCGGCCGTCCGGCGCCACGACGACGGACTTCACCATGCCGAGCTCGGTGATGGGCCGGTTGATCTCGGGGTCGGAGACGGTGGCCAATGCGGCGGTGACAGCCTCGACGGTGGGGGAAGTCGGCATGTCGTCCTTCGCAGAGCGGGACGGCCGGGAGGCCGAACGGTCTAGGCCATGCTACGTCGCCCGCGCCGCCCGCTCCGCTCGGTCCTTTCTGCCGGTACGGCGGTGCTGGCGATCTACCATGCTGCGATGCAGGTGGAGCGGGTCGCCGGCGCCGCCACCCCGTCGGTGTCGGAGCTGGCGGTGTGGCGGACCTTCCTGCGCACCCATGCCGAGGTCAGCCGCCGGCTCGAGGCCGAGCTCACCGCGGAGCACGAGCTGCCACTGGCCTGGTACGACGTACTGGTCCAGCTCGTGGAGGCGCCGGACCGGCGGCTGCGGATGACCGAGCTGGCCGACCGGGTGCTGCTCTCCCGCAGCGGGCTGACCCGGCTGGTCGACCGGCTGGAGCGCGAGGGTCTGGTGACGCGGGTCGCCTGCCCGAGCGACGCTCGAGGCCTGTTCACCGTGCTCACCGATGCCGGCCGAGCCCGGTTGCGGGACGCGTCGCCGACTCACCTGCGCGGGATCGCCGAGCACATGACCGGTCGCTTCTCGGCCGCCGAGCTCGAGATCCTCGGCGACCTGCTGGTGCGGCTGCTGCCTCCGGCGGCGGCTACGGTGACGGACGGTCCGCCGTCGCGGCGCTGAGCAGCGCACCCACGCGTTCGGCGAGCGCCACCGGTGACGCGGCCGGTTCCCCCTCGGTGAACAGCAGCACCGGCAACGCCGCCGCGCCGGGATCGGCGCGCAGCGCATCGGCCACCGAGGCGCCGTCGGCGTCGGGCAGCGACGCCGCGACCAGAACGCCGGCGTAGTCGTCCGCCGCGACCACCTGCAGCGCCTCCTCGGCGGTGCTCACGGCGTCCACCTCGGCGGTGCCGGCGAGCGCCGAGGTGACAACGGAGCGGAACGCCGGATCCGGGTCGACCAGCAGCACGCGGGGCATGTGCGCCGCCGCGACCGCCGTGCGGGCGGCGGGCTGCGGTGCCGGCGTCCGGCAGTACGGGCAGCTGCGCCAGCTCGGGTCCAGCCCGCGGGCACAGCCGGTGCAGGTGCAACGCGCCACCGGTGTCGCGCACCACGGACACGCCACCATGTCCTCGGCCAGCGGGTTGCCGCAGCTGACGCAGTGCCCTCGGTCGCCCTCGTCCACCGAGGTGACCCGGAGCACCTCTTCGAATGTGGTCTCGCCGCGGCGCGCCTTGGTCAGCGCCGAGCCGCGCATCGTCGTCATCCCGGCCGCCCGGGCCGCCGCTGCGACGGCGGACTCGGTGGGCGTCGTGAGCAGGACCGCCCGCATCGCCGCCGTGACGACCAGCACCTCGAAGACGCCGAGCCGGCCCTTGTAGCCCGTGCCGCTGCAGTCGGGGCAGCCGCGGCCGTGCCGCGGTGTGTCGGCGACCAGGTCGGCAGCGGTGAGGCCGAGCAGCTGGAGTACCCGCTCGCCGGGCAGGTAGGGCTCCACGCAGGCCGAGCAGGGCCGTCGTACCAGCCGCTGGGCGACCACCAGGGACAGCGAGGAGGCCACGAGGAACGGCTCGACCCCCATGTCGACCAGCCTGGTGAGGGCGGCCGGCGCGTCGTTGGTGTGCAGGGTGGTCAGAACCAGGTGACCGGTGAGCGCTGCTTCCAGCGCCAGCTTGGCCGTCTCGGTGTCGCGGACCTCGCCGACCAGCACGACGTCCGGGTCCTGGCGCAGGATCGAGCGCAGGCCGCGCGCGAAGGTGAGCCCGGCCCGCTCGTGCAGCTGCATCTGGGTGATCCCAGGCACCTGGATCTCGACGGGGTCCTCGACGGTGACGATGTTGCGTTCCGGCGTACGGATGTGGTTGATCGCCGAGTAGAGCGTGTTGGTCTTGCCGGAGCCGGTGGGGCCGGTGATGAGAATCAGGCCCTGCGGCGAGGCGAGGCTGGCGAGCACGCCGTCGAGCTGTTCGGTGTCGAAGCCGATGCGCTGGATCGCCGGCACCGACTCGGCCCGGCCCTGCAGCCGTACGACGACCTTCTCGCCGTGCACCGAGGGCAGGGTGCTGATCCGGCAGTCGACCTTGGCGCCGTCCACCACCAGGCGGGTCCGGCCGTCCTGCGGCACCCGGCGCTCGGCGATGTCTAGGCCGGCGACGACCTTGACCCTGCTGACCAGTCCCGCTGCCGCCGAGCGGGGGACGCTCATCACGTCGCGCAGCACGCCGTCGACCCGGTAGCGGATCCGGACCTCCTTGGCCTCCGGCTGGACATGCACGTCGCTCGCGCCGGCCCGCACCGCGTCGGCCAGCACCACGTTGACCAACCGGACCAGTGGGGCGTCCTCCGCCCAGCCCAGCGGGGTCTCGGCGGTCTCGTCCGGTTCCGGCTGCAGGTCGTCGAAGTAGGTCGACATCTCCGCCGACCCCTCGGACAGCGACCACGCGCGGGCGAGGTACTCCCGCAGCTGGCTCTCCGGAGCGACCACGACGCGGATGTCCGAGACGCCGGTGTAGAGCTTGACGTCGTCGAGGGCCACCACGTTCGTCGGGTCGGCGCACGCCACCGTCAGCGAGTTGTCGGTGCGTTGCAGCAGCAGGACGCCCGATCGTGACGCGACCGCCTGCGGCAGCAGCCGTACCAGCTCGGGGCTGATCGTCGTGGCGCCGAGGTCCACCAGCGGCAGGTCCAGCGCCTCCGCCAGCGCCGCCGCCAGCTGGGACTCCTGCACGTAGCCGAGCTCTACGACGACCGCGCCCAGCCGCTTGCGCCGGATACCGGGCGGCGCCTCCGCCTGGGTACGCAGCGCGGAGTTGAGCTGCTCCACGGTGATGACCTTGGAGTCGACCAGGACCTCGCCCAGCCGGCGGCGGCGGTTGGCGGCGTACGGGGACGAGCTCACAGCAGATGTCGTCGGCGGGATCGGGCCGCCGGTAAAGGGTGACTTGCCGCCGCCGTGGGTCCTGGGGGACGGCGAGTGACAGGCGGCCTCAGCTATCAGCGGCGGCCGGTCGTGAGCCGTCGCCGAGCTCGTCCACGACGTGCTGCAGCTCCGAGCGCAGGAAGTCGCGGGTCACCACCTCACCCAGCGCGAACCGCACGTCGGCGACCTCTCGGGTGAGGTACTCGGTGTCGGCCACCGACCGGGCGTTGACGGCGCGGTCCTGCTCGAGGTTGATCCGGTCCCTGTCGTCCTGGCGGTTCTGCGCCAGCAGGATCAGCGGGGCGGCGTACGCCGCCTGCAGGGAGAGGATCAGGGTGAGGAACGGGAACGGGTAGTCGTCGAACTGTTTCCCGGGCAGTGAGTTGACCACGATCCAGATGATGATGATGACGGTCTGGATGACCAGGAAGCGCGCCGTGCCGATGAACCGGGCGATCGTCTCGGCGAAGCTGCCGAAAGCGTCGGGGGAGTAGTGCGGGCGCGGCACCACCTGGCGGCGGATCTCCCGCGGCTGGTCCAGGCGCGGCTGCCGCCGGCGCTCACCTCGGGCCACTGACCTGGCCGTCCTCGTCGGGTGTGGCCTCGCGCCAGTTCTCAGGTAGGAGGTGGTCGAGCACGTCGTCGACGGTCACTGCCCCGATCAGGTGGTCGCCGTCGTCGACGATGGGCACCGCCACCAGGTTGTACGTCGCGAAATAGGCGGTCAGCGCGGGCAGCGTCACGTCGGGACCCAGGGGGTCGGTGTCCTTGTCGAGGATTCCGCTCACGAGGGCGGACGGCGGTTCGCGCAGCAGCCGCTGCACGTGCGCGATGCCGAGGTACCGGCCGGTCGGTGTCTCCGTCGGCGGCCGGCAGACATAGACCTGGCTGGCCAACGCGGGCGTGACCTCGGGATGGCGGACCCTGGCCAGGGCCTCGGCAACCGTCGAGTCCGGCTGCAAGATGATCGGTTCGCTGGTCATCATGCCGCCGGCGGTGTCGTCGGAGTAGCTGAGCAGCCGGCGTACGGGCCGTGCCTCGTCGGGCTCCATCAGCTCCAGCAGCCGCTCGGCCTCCTCCGGCGGCAGCTCGCCGAGCAGGTCAGCCGCGTCGTCGGGAGCCATCGCCTCCAGGACGTCGGCCGCCCGCTCGCCCGCCAGCTTGCCGAGGATCTCGACCTGATCGTCCTCGGGCAGCTCCTCGAGGACGTCTGCCAGCCGCTCGTCGTCGAGGGCGGCGGCGACCTCGGCCCGGCGTTTCGGCGACAGGTCGTGCATCACGTTGGCGAGGTCGGCCGGTCGCAGCTGGTCGAACGCCGCCAGCAGGTTCGCCGCGCCCTGCCCCTGCTCCTCGAGCGAGAAGCCGGTGACCGCATCCCAGTCGAGCGTGCTGACCTGGCCGCGCCGGCGCATGCCGCCGCCGGACCTTACGGCTACCTTGGTGACCAGCCAGTCACGGGTCCTGGACTGCTCCATCGAGACGTCGAAGACGGTGACGGTGGCGGCGTCGGACAGCCGGGTGACCTTGCGGTCGAGCAGCTCGCCGATAACCAGGGTCTCGCCGGCCCGCTGCTCGAACCGGCGCAGGTTGATGGTGCCGGTGATGATCACGGCGCCGACGTCGACGGCGGTCACCCGGCCCATCGGGACGAAGATCCGCCGGCGCGGCTGGACCTCGACGACCAGGCCGAGGACGCGGGGCGGCTGGCGGGCGATCCGCAGGGCCACGACGACATCACGCACCCGGCCGAGCTGGTCGCCATTGGGGTCGAACACGGCGATGCCGGCGAGGCGCGCGACGAAGACCCTCGCGGGCGGCCCGCTCACGGACCGGAGGCTACCGCCGCCGTGCGCCGAAGCCCGGACCCGCGCCGCCGCTACTGTCCGGCTGATGCCCACGCTGTCCTACGAGGTCGTCGACGTCTTCACTGACACGGCGTACGCCGGGAACCCGCTCGCCGTGGTGCTCGACGCTGACGGCGTGCCGACCGAGGGGCTGCAGGCGCTGGCCCGCGAGTTCCATCTGTCCGAGACCGCCTTTCCGCTGTTGCCCGACGTGCCCGGCGCCGACTACCGGCTGCGGATCTTCACTCCGGAGACCGAGCTGCCCTTCGCCGGGCACCCCTCGATCGGGGCCGCATGGGTGCTGGCGCGGCTGGGGCGCATCCCCCCGGGAGTGGTGCGCCAGTCCTGCGGGGCCGGCGTCCTGTCGCTCACCGTGGAGCCGGGTCCGGGCCGGGTCGAGCTCACCTGCGGTACGCCGACCGTCGGGGAGCCGATGGGCCCGGCGCCGTGGCTCGCCGCGGTCGGCCTGACCGACTCGGACCTGGCCGGCCCGCCCAGGCTCGCCGGCACCGGCCTGTCCTTCGGCTACCTGCCGGTCGTCGCGGCGGCGGTAGGTCGGGCGGTGCCGGACGTGGCCCGGCTGCGGGATCTCGGGTCGGCCGGGGTGTCGGTCTTCGCGTGGTCGACCGGCCGGGCGCACGCGCGGGTCTTCGCCGGTGAGGTGGGCGTGACCGAGGACCCGGCGACCGGCTCGGCCGCGCTGGGCCTCGGCGCCTACCTGGTCGCGGCCGGGCTGGTGCCCGGCGACGCGACGACGTCGTACGTCGTGCACCAGGGTGTCGAGCTCGGCCGGCCTTCGACGCTGGAGTGCACCGTCCGGGCGGTGGCCGGCGCGGCGGTGCAGTGCCGTGTCGCCGGCGGGATCGTCGCGATCGCCCGAGGCGAGATCGTCCGGCCCTGACGGGCGGTGCGGTGAGAGGCGCCGTTCAGATCGTTGGCGGACCCGGCCGGGCTCGAGGCTGTGCCTTCGCATCGGTACCCGCTCACGCCCCGCCCCGCCCGGGTCCGCTAGCGGGTCCGCCTGCGCGGTCGGCGGTGCAACGTCAGCGGCACCCGGACCCGGGTGGTCGCGGGAGTTGCCGGCGGCGGGTGTGCCTGCGAGCCGGTGGCCGGGAAGTCCGGCCGCTCGAGCAGCTCACCGGTGGGGGTCAGGCGCAGCAGCGTGCATTCCCGCGCCCACCGCCGCGGTGCCTCCTCGCCGTCGGGGGAGTTGAGCCGCTTGGCCTGGAGCAGCGGGGTCAGCGCCACCCAGGTGGGCGTGCCCGGCGCCACCTCTGACACGTCGGCGGTCCAGACGACGAGCCGGCCCCCGTTGTCCTTGCTGCGCACCGTGACCGCGACGCCGGCCGCCTCGGCCAGTCCCGGGACATCCTGTTCCAAGCCGCCGATGAGCACGTAGGCCGACCGCTCGTGCCACAGGTGCCAGACCGGCCAGGGCCGGTCCGCACCGCGGTCACCCATCGGTCGGACCCACAGCAGACCGGACTTCTTGGTCGCCTCTTCGATCAGCGCCGTCGCGTCGTAGGGCGGGAACCGGGTGGACACCGCACCAGAGTCGCACGGGAGATACTGCGCGGGTGCGCGCCGACTCGGACGGCACGGCCGCCTCGGCCGGCCGCACCCGCCTCGAGCCCGCCGCCGTTGCGCTCGCGGCCGTGCATCGGCCCCCCGCCGCCGACATCGGTCTGCTCCTCGTCGCGGTCCTGGCGGTCTCCACCTCCGGGCCGCTGATCGCCGCGGCGGCCGCGCCGTCGTTGGCCATCGCCTTCTACCGCAACGCGATGGCGAGCGGGCTGCTGCTGCCCTGGGCCCTGACCCGCTGTGGAGCCGAGCTGCGCGCGCTGGACCGGCGGGAGTGGTGCCTCGCGCTGCTGGCGGGCGTACTGCTCGCGGTCCATTTCGCGACGTGGACGCCGTCCTTGGCGCTGACCTCGGTGGCCTCGGCGACCGCCCTGGTCGCCACCCAGCCGGTCTGGGCCGCGCTGATCGCCCATCTGCGCGGCTCGCCGATCGCGCGACGCGCCTGGTTCGGCATCGCAGTGTCCGTCCTCGCCGCCGCGCTGCTGACCGGCATCGACTTCTCGGCCTCCGCGCGGGCGCTGGCCGGCGACGGGCTCGCCTTGGTCGGCGGCATCTTCGCCGCGATGTATGTCACGGCAGGGGCCGAGGTGCGGCGCAGCGTCAGTACGACGGCGTACACGCTGATCTGCTACGGCACCACCTCGGTGCTGTTGCTGGTGGCCTGCCTGGCGACCCGGGCCCAGCTGGGCGGGTACCCGCCGGTCACCTGGCTGCAGCTGCTGGCGCTGACCGCGGGAGCCCAGCTGCTGGGGCACTCGGTGATCAACCGGGTGCTGCGTACGACGAGCCCCACCGTCGTCTCGCTCGCCATCCTGCTGGAGGTGCCAGGAGCCGCCCTGATCGCCGCCGGGTTCCTCCACCAGCGGCCGCCGGCCGCGGCCATTCCGGCCGCCGCCTTGCTGCTGGCAGGTATCGGCCTGGTGGTGGGAGTCGGAGCCGGCAGCGGGGCGCCGCCGGCCGCTCTGGACGTCGACTAGCCGCGACGGCTCTCGGACTAGAGCATCTGCCACCCGCGGAGCGTCTCCAGCAGCGATGACGTCAGCGGCAGCGCCGCCATCGCCTCGACGTCGTACCAGCCGACCTCGCTGGCGTCGTCGCCGGCCCGCAACGCGCCCCCCGTCACCGTGCACTCGTGGTCGCGAATGTCGTAGCTGACCCCGCCCGGACCCGGCCATGTCACGCTGCCGAGGTACCGGCCGACCTCGACCACCAGCCCCGTCTCCTCGACGACCTCCCGGCCCAGCGCCTGCTCGACGGTCTCGCCCGCTTCCACCCGCCCCCCCGGCAGCGACCAGCGGCCGGCGGCGGGCGGACGGCCTCGGCGTACGAGCAGCAGACGGCCGGCAGCATCGGATATGACCGCGCCGACGCAGGGAACCCGTGGGCCACTGCGCGCGCCGGCCGGTTGCGCACCCGGCACGTGAGACGCTGACGGCATGAAGACCATCTTCGTCCTACTGGCGATCGCGCTGGTGGTGGCGATCGGGTTCCTGGTGTTCGCGGACGCGGGACCGCGCCGGGTGATCCGCCGTCGGGTGCAACGTCCGGCCCGAGTACGGCGGCGGGTCGTCACCGAAGAGATCGAAGACCTCGAGTAGGGCGCCGCACGTGCCACAGCGTGACCGGCCGGGCGCGAAGGGTTGACGAACGTCGCAGACCGGCGCACCGTTGACGGCGTGCGGCCGGAGCCGACCTGTCCCCGTTGCGTGGGACCCCTGCGCGCACCTGGCCTGTGGTCCAGCGACTGGACGTGTGCCGGGCACGGCGTCGTCCACCCGTTCGCGTTGGCGCCGCGCGCCTGCCCGGAGGCCCTCGACCATGTCCGTTCGCTCGCCCAGGTGCCGCTGTGGCTGCCCGCTCCGATGCCGACGGGCTGGCTGGTCAGCGGCGTGGGGCACGCCGGCGACGAGCGAACCGGTGCCCGAGCCACCCTGCTGGCATGTTCCGGTCCGGCGCCGCTGGGGGGGCCGGCCGACCTGGTGCTGGTCGCCGAGGATCCCGGGGTGGGGCTCGGGGCCCGCTTCGCCGGGCTGGCAGCACCAGACCCCGGTCCGGAGATCACCGATGCCGCTCCGCACGCCAAGGTCGAGGCGGCTGGCCACCCGACTCCGCTGTGGAACCTGCCCGCCGATGACCGGGCCGGCTTCGTCGGCGCCGCCATGGGGCTGTGGCTCTGGGCGGTCCTCTGGCCGGCCGATGCCGGACTGCTGCTCCTGGAGGACCTGGTCCTGCGCGACTCTCGGGAGGGTGGGCCGGAGCCGACGGTCGAGTTCGGGTCGCTGTCGCCGCGGCTGAGCCAGCCGAACGCAGGGGGACCTCCCGGATAGCATCGCGACCACCGTCGTCGATCTCCCGGAGTTGCGCGCTGCGCATCGACCTGCACGCCCACAGCACCGCCTCGGACGGCACCACGACGCCGGCCGACCTGGTCGCATTGGCGGTCGAGGCCGGCCTCGACGTCCTGGCTCTCCCCGACCACGACACCACCACCGGCTGGGAGGAGGCGCTCTCCGCGTTGCTGCCCGGTCTCACCCTGGTTCTCGGCGCAGAGATCTCGTGCCAGTTCGCCGACGCGAGCGGCACGCGGACCGGCGTACACCTGCTGGCCTACCTCTTCGACCCGGCCGAGCCGGCGTTCGCATCGGCCCGGGCCGCGCTTCGGG
>JBPCOX010000009.1:0-5085 GCA_050999825.1 Mycobacteriales bacterium | reverse complement strand
CCCGGGAGCGCAACCGTTCGGAAACGCAGCGCCGTACCGGGGCGGGCTTGCGCGGCGAGCGCTACGTCGGCCTCCGTCACGACGGCGATGACCGGGTAGCCACCGGTCGTCGGGTGGTTGGCCAGGAGCACGATCGGCTGGCCGTCTCGCGGCACCTGGATCGCGCCGGTGGCCATGCCCTCCGACCGCAGTTCGCGCTGCTGGCGCTGGCGCCACCGGAGGGGAGGACCTTCCAGTCGAACGCCGGTCCGGTCGCTCTTCGAGGTGACCGTCCAGGTCGTCCGGCAGAGCGCCTCGACAGCTCCGTTGGCCAAGTGGTTGTCGCGGGGACCCAGCGTCACCCGCAGAACGGGCTCCATCTCGGCAGGCCGGTTCGGGGCGACTTCTGCCCACGGTTCCGCCCGTCCCGCCGAGCCGACGATCAGCCCGCTGCCAGCAGCGAGCTTGGGCGGACCAAGCCCGGACAGCGTGTCGGTGGATCGGCTGCCCAGCACCGGCGGTACGTCGATGCCGCCGCGTACGCCGAGGTAGGTCCGTACACCAGCGGTCACGGAGCCGATCGAGAGCACCGCACCTGCCGGCACGCAGTGTGCGGCGTTCATCGCAACGGCGCGGCCCTCGACTGCGGCCGCCACCTGGGCGCCGGTCAACGCGACGTATGTCGGCGAGTCGCACAGCAGCTCCGGTCCGACCAGTGTGATCTCGAGGCCGGCTGCACCTTCGTCGTTACCGACCAGGCGGTTCGCCAGCCGCAGGCTCGCCACGTCGACAGCGCCGGCGTGCGGTACGCCGAGGTGCGCGTACCCGGGCCGGCCGAGATCCTGGATCGTCGTCAGGAGCCCCGGCCGACGTACAACGATCACGCGACGGCCCGGAAGCGGACCCGGTCGCCGGGCGCCAGCAACGCCGGCGGCTCCCGGGAGACGTCCCAGAGCACCAGGTCGGTGCGGCCGATCAGCTGCCAGCCGCCCGGCGACGCGCTGGGGTAGACGCCGGTCTGGTCGCCGGCCAGGCCGACAGAACCCGCCGGCACCGAAGCTCGCGGCGTCATGCGGCGGGGCACCTGCAACGCCTTCGCCAGCCCGCTCAGGTACGGGAAGCCGGGGCTGAAGCCGAGGAACGCCACGACGTACTCCGGCGCGGTGTGCCGGCTCACCACGTCGTCGGCGGGTAGACCGCTGAGCCGGCAGACCTCCTCGAGATCCTCGCCGTCGTAGACAACCGGGATCTCGACCAGTCGGCCGCCGACCGCCTCGGCCGGCGGCAGCTCCCATAACGGCAGCTCGCGGGCCAGCCGCACGAGATCAAGCCCGCCGTCGCCCGTCACCAGCACCGTCGAATAGCCCGGCACGATGTCGACCACCCCCGGTCGTGCCGCCGCGCGCAGTGCCGCGGTCAGCCGGTGCACCGTCTCCAGACCGTCGACGGAGACGAGCAGCGCGCGCTCGCCAGCCACCCGGACCCTCATGCGAACGCCGTCACCTCGATGCCGGCCGACTCAAGCGCGGACCGTACGGCGCGCGCCAGCTCCGCCGCTCCCGGGGTGTCGCTGTGCACGCACAGCGAGGCCACCAGGCCTGAGCGCGCCAGGGTGACGGACTGTGCCGCCACCGCGTCAGCGTCGGTGATCAGGGCGCCGGGCGAGGACCGCGGCAGCAGCCGCCCGTCGGCTGCGTACGCCCGGTCGGCGAAGCCCTCGAGCACGGCCGGTACGCCGGCCGCCGCGGCCACCGACGCGGCCACCGACCCCGGCAGCGTGAGCAGCGGCAGCGCGCCGTCGTACCGGATCAGGGCTGCGACCACGGCCTGCGCCTGCTCCTTGTCGGCCGCAATCCGGTGATACAGGGCGCCGTGCGGCTTCAGGTAGGCCACCGGGCCGAACACCGCGAGCGCCCCGAGCTGATAGAGAACGTGCGCCGTCAGCTCGTCGGACGGCAGGTCCATCGGTCGGCGGCCGAAGCCCTCCCGGTCCGGGTACGACACCTGGGCCCCGACGACCACCCCGCGACGCAGCGCGGCAGCCGTGACCGAAGACATGGTCGGCGCGTCCCCCGCGTGGTAGCCGCAGGCGACGTTGGCGCTGGTCACGACGTCAAGGAGCTCAAGGTCGTACGCCGAGCCCTCGCCGAGGTCGCAGTTGAGGTCGACCCGCACCTGGCGAGTATCGCGGCTCCCGCGGCATCCCCTAGACTCGGGAGTCGTCTCGGCGGCGGGCGCCCTCATCGTCTAGCGGCCTAGGACACCGCCCTTTCAAGGCGGCAGCACGGGTTCGAATCCCGTTGGGGGTACGAGCGCACGACCGAGGTCCCGTAGTGCAGTTTGGAGTGCACGCCGCCCTGTCAAGGCGGAGGTCGCGGGTTCAAATCCCGTCGGGACCGCTCCGTTCAGCCAGCCGCACAGCAAGCGGTCGGCGTACGGGCAGGTAGCTCAGTCGGTACGAGCACTCGCCTGAAAAGCGAGGGGTCGGCGGTTCGATCCCGCCCCTGCCCACCTCACTCCGATGCGGCCTGCTCGCCGCGCTGGGCCGGGATCCCAGCCAGCAGCGCCCGCACCTCGGTCTCCCGGTAACGCCGATGCCCACCGAGCGTGCGGATGGCGTTGAGCTTGCCGGCCTTGGCCCAGCGCGTCACGGTCTTGGGGTCCACCCGGAACATCGTGGCGACTTCGGCCGGCGTGAGCAGGGGCTCGGCCTCGGGACTGCGGTTCATGAACTTCCTCTCGTGACCGGCTGCTGAGCTGGTCTTCGGTGCCATGGTGCCGGTTGGGGTGCTTGCCCGATATACCCAGAGCGGCCCATCTTGGCTGATCTCAACGCTACTGTCACCTGATCGCCGCAGTTGCGGCCTAGTTGGCACCTTCGTACGCCGCAACCTCGCGCCAGCGTTCGGTGACCCGCTCGTAGGCCGCCGCCGCCGCCCGCAGGTCGCGGCGACCCAGCGCGGCGAGCGCGGTCGCTACGTCGGACACCGAGCTGTCCTCGCGCAGCGCCCGGTCGTCGAGCAGCTGCACGAGGCCGGCATAGTCGAGCTCGACCATCGAGTGCGGGTGGAACTCCTCCAGCCATCGGCCCAGGTCCTCGACGCCCGCGATCACCGGACCGTCCTCGACGGTACGCCGCAGGACCGACAGCGCCCTGGCCAGCCGACGGCGGGCCCGTGACATCGGGGTCAGGTAGAGCAGGGTGCGGGTCAGCCGCGGCGGGGTCCCGCGTCCACCGGCCGGTACGTCGACCCGACGGCCGGTAACGAGCCGCCGCTCGTCGGGTTGCACGAGGAGGAACCAGCGCAGCGGCACCTGCCAGGTGGCCGTCTCGATGTGCGGCGAGCAGACCCGGTGCGCCGTCCACTCGTCACGGTCCTGTTCCACCGGCGCCGCAGCTCCGCCCGCCCCGCCGGCGCGCGGCGGGAAGAAGGCGGCGGTCACCGAGTCGGGCAGGTCCTCACCGAAGTCGGCCAGCGCCGACCAGGCTCGCTCCCGGGTGCGCCAGGGGCACACGTAGACGCCACCGTCGATGCGCAGGACGAAGGCCTCCTCGCCAATCTTCGGGATCGGCGGCGCGGACAGCAGGGCGAGCCGGCCAGCCTGATACTCCTGCGCGACCCCGGCGGTCCGGTCCGGGGCGGAGCCGCCGGCGGCGTAGCCGGACCAGTGCTCCCGCTCGGTACCGGCGAAGGCCGAGAGCGGCTCGTAGACCCGCAGGTAGGCGGCGTACGGCGTCACCTTGGCATCGTCGCACGAGCAGGGCGACTCGCGCGTGCACGCCCGGCGTACTGGCTACCCTGGACCGGGGAGCGTCGTCAGCGGGAGTCGAACATGCCGGACGGGGTCGTATTCGGGCGCAACACCGGCCACGAGCAGGTCGTTTTCTGCTCCGACCCGGCGGCCGGCCTGCGGGCGATCATCTCGATCTACTCCACCGCGCTCGGCCCTGCCCTCGGCGGCACCCGCTTCTACCCGTACGCCGCTGAGGAGGACGCGCTCACCGACGTCCTGAACCTCTCCCGGGCGATGTCCTACAAGGCGGCAGCCGCGGGCCTCGACCTCGGCGGCGGCAAGGCGGTGATCCTCGGCGACCCGACGACCGACAAGTCGGAGGCACTGCTGCGCTCCTATGGCCGCTTCGTCCAGTCACTGAACGGCCGCTACATCACCGCCTGCGACGTCGGCACCTACGTCGACGACATGGACGTCGTCGGCCGCGAGTGCGACTACGTCGTGGGCCGCTCGGTGGCCTACGGCGGCAGCGGGGACTCTGCGGTGCTCACGGCGTACGGCGTGTTCCAGGGAATGCGGGCGGCGGCGCAGACCGTCTGGGGTACGCCGTCGCTGGCCGGTCGCCGGGTCGGCGTATCGGGCATCGGCAAGGTCGGCCGGCATCTGGTCGGCCACCTGGTGCAGGACGGCGCGTCGGTGGTCGTCGCGGACGTCAGCGCGGCGGCGCTGCGCGCCGTGCAGGCCGTCCACCCCACGGTGGACGTCGCTGCTGCCGACTCGCTGGTCGCTCTGCCGATGGACGTCTATGCGCCCTGTGCCCTCGGTGGCGCGCTCAACGACGAGACGGTGCCCCAGCTGCAGGCCGCGATCGTGTGCGGCGCGGCCAACAACCAGCTCGACCACCCGGGCATCGAGAAGGTGCTGGCCGACCGCGGAACCCTCTACACCCCGGACTACGTGGTCAATGCCGGCGGCCTGATTCAGGTCGCTGACGAGATCCGGGGTTACGTCGAGTCACGGGCCCGGCTGCAGGCCGCCAAGATCTTCGACACCACGCTGACCGTCTTCGCGTTGGCCGCCGACGAAGGGGTGCCGCCGGCGGTGGCCGCCGATCGGCTGGCCGAACGGCGGATGGCCGAGATCGGCCGGCTGCGCGGGTTCCACCTGCCGGCCTGATGTTGCCGGTCGGGGTGCTGACCGGGCCGGGAACCAGGTACCTTGAAGCGGTGCGGTCGGCGCTCCCCTGCGCTGGCTGCCGTCCATCGCGAGCGCGTACCGAGGGGGTCGAGCCATGGGGCGCGGCCGGGCCAAGGCCAAGCAGACCAAGGTTGCCCGTCAGCTGAAGTACTCCAGCGGCGGCACCGACCTCGA
>JBPCOX010000301.1:0-5005 GCA_050999825.1 Mycobacteriales bacterium | reverse complement strand
CCGTGACCGAGAGAGGGGAGAAGGGTACACCTGTTGCCCCGCCGGCCCTGCGGTCTTTGGTCCTGCCGGACGTTGTCGGTTCGGTGGGCGGCGGACCGGTCCGCCAGCCCGTACCCGTCGGTGCCCCGGGCGCTACCGTGCCTCCCGGGCAGGGGCCGAATCGGCCGCCGGACGCCCCCGGACGCGGCGACACGCCACCGCGGCCGCCGCGGACCATCGTCTTCGACGACGACGACGATCTCGACGTGCCCGACTTCCTCAAGTAAGGCGTGCGCAGCGGCGAGCTGGGGCGCGGCGCCCGCGGGTGGATCACCGCCCGCTCGGGCGGCTCCAGCTCCTTCCCGTACCGAAGCCTGAACCTCAGCTTGAACGTGGGGGACGTCCCGGGGAACGTCGCCGAGAACCGGCGGCGCGCAGCCACGCACGCCGGCCTCGACCCCGGCCAGGTGGTGTGGATGGACCAGGAGCACGGCGCCGGGGTGGCCGTGGTGGCAGAGCTGCCGACCGGCCCGGTCCGGGAGGTCGACGCGCTGGTAACCCGGCAGCGGGGCATGGCCCTGGCCGTCCTGGTCGCCGACTGTGTCCCGGTGCTGCTCGCCGACGGTGGCGCGGAGGTCGTCGGGGTGGCGCACGCCGGTCGCCGGGGACTGGTCGCGGGGGTCGTGCAGGCCACGCTGGCGGCGATGATCTCGGTCGGCGCGGATCCGGACAGCGTGACCGCACTGGTCGGGCCGGCGGTGGGCGCCTGCTGCTACGAGGTCCCGGTCGAGATGCGCGACGAGGTCGCGGCGGTCGTGCCGGAGACCGCGGCGTGGACCCGGGGGGGAACGCCCTCGCTCGACCTGCCGGCCGGCGTGCTGGCCGTGCTCGGCAGGGCCGGCGTACGCCGGTGCTCGCGGCTGCCCGTCTGCACGGCCGATGATCCGGCGTACTTCTCGCACCGGCGGGACGGGGTGACCGGCCGGTTCGCCGGCTACGCCTGGTTGACGTGACGCGGGCCGCGAGCTTCGCCGACCGCCTGGCGGTGGTGGAGGCGCGGCTGGTTGCGGCCTGTGCAGCCGCCGGTCGGGTCCGCGCCGACGTGACCCTGGTCGCCGTCGGCAAGACCTGGCCGGCCGCGGACCTGCGTGCGCTCGCCGGGCTCGGCGTCGTCGACTTCGGCGAGAACCGCGACCAGGAGGCCCGGCGCAAGGCCCTCGAGCTGGTCGATCTCGGCCTGCGCTGGCACTTCGTCGGCCGGCTGCAGACCAACAAGTGTCGCTCGGTGGCCTCCTATGCGCACGTGGTGCACAGCGTCGACCGGCCGGAGCTGGTCACTGCCCTGGGCGCCGGCGCGCGGCGCGCCGGCCGTGATGTCGAGGCCCTCGTCCAGGTGTCACTGGACGACGACCCCGCCCGCGGCGGCGTGCCGGCCGCCGGCGTACCGGCGCTTGCGGACGCGGTGGCCGCCGAGGAGGGGCTGCGGCTCGGCGGGGTGATGGCGGTGGCGCCGATCTCCGGCGACGCACCGAGCGCCCTGTCCCGGCTGGCGGAGGTGGGGGCGACGGTGTCGGCCTCCCATCCGGGTGCCGTCGCCATCTCGGCCGGCATGAGCGCGGACCTGGAGGCGGCCGTGGCGGCGGGTTCGACGCACGTGCGGATCGGTACGGCGCTGTTCGGCGGCAGGGCGCCGATCCTCAGGTAGGGTCGCTCCCCGCGGGGGCGCAAGCGGTACACCCCCGGAACTCCGACGGCGAGCCGGGAGGTTCCGCGAGCATGGCCGGCGCGATGCGCAAGATGTGGACCTACCTGGGGCTCGTCGAGGACGACGAGCGCTACGACGACGAGCTGGTGGACGAGGCCGAGGAGCCGGCCACCGTCCGGCGCTACGCCCCGTCGGACTCCGCCGCGGGCGGGCGCGGCGGCGCCACGTCGCTGCGCCGGTATGACTCCACGCGCTCCGCCGGCAGCGTCGCCACGACGGTCCGGCGGGTGCCCACCACCGCGGTCGCGACCGAGGCTCCGCCGGAGTCCTACCGCATCACCACCCTGCGTCCGCGCAGCTACAGCGACGCGCTGCCGATCGGCGAGAACCTGCGCGAGGGCACCACGGTGATCATGGACCTCACCGACGTGGTCCACGACGAGGCCAAGCGTCTCGTCGACTTTGCCGCGGGGCTCACCTTCGGGCTGCGGGGCAGCATCGAGCGGGTCACCCGCGAGGTGTTCCTGCTCTCGCCGGCCGACGTCGAGGTGACCGCGGAGGACAAGGCGCGGATCGCCAAGGGCGGCTTCTTCAACCAGAGTTGACCGCGGCCGGAACGGGACTCAGGAGCCGATCGGGTGACCATCGTCGGTCGGATCCTGTCCGACGTGCTGCTGGCGTTCTTCCTGCTGCTGGTGTTCCGGCTCGTCATGGAGTACGTCTTCCTCTTCGCCAAGTCCTACCGACCGCACGGCCTGGTGCTCGTCCTGCTCGAGATCGCCTATACGGTGACCGATCCGCCCCTGAAGCTGCTCCGCAGGTTCATCCCGCCGCTCCGTCTGGGCAGCAGCGGAGTATCGATCGACCTGGCGTTTCTCGTTCTGTTCCTCGGGCTCGGCATACTCCGGTCCCTGGCGGCGCAGCTGTGACCGCCGCCGCCCTCGCCGTACGGAAGTGGATCCCATGACGCTGACTCCCGAGGCCGTCCGCAACAAGCAGTTCACGCCGACCCGGTTCCGGCCGGGGTACGACGAGGACGAGGTGGACGTCTTCCTCGACGAGATCGAGGCCGAGCTCAACCGGTTGCTCAGCGAGAACGCCGAGCTGCGCAACGAGGTCGCTGCCGCTACGGCGAAGGGGGCGGCAGCGACCGGGCCCGCCACCGCTGCGTCGCCGCGCGCAGAGCCCGCCGCGCCGCCGCCACCCCCACCCCCGCCACCGCGCGAGGATCCGGGCTCGGTGGCGCTGCGGACGCTTCAGCTCGCCCAGCGCACCGCGGAGGAGGCGGTGGCCGCGGCCAGGGCCGAGGCGGAGTCCATCGTGGGCGATGCTCAGAACCGGGCCGGTCGACTCGAGCAGGAGTCGCGTGACCGCACCACCCGCCTCGAGGAGGAGTCCCAGCGGCAGCGGCTGACGGTCATCGCTGAGCTGGACGGGCGACGGGGCCGCCTGGAGGCCGAGGTCGAGGAGCTTCGCGCCTTCGAGCAGGAGTACCGCTCCCGGCTGCGGGCCTACCTGGAGTCGCAGCTGCGAGTGCTGGAGGGCGAGGACGACGCCGCGCCCGATGCCGGACCGGCGTCGCCGGGAGCGCACGCGGCGGACGACGACAGCAATGACGAGCCCGACGTCCCGCCCGATGGCAGCGAGCTGGATTCGCCGACTCCCAACGGCGGCAGCGGCCGGCACCGCGTCGTACGGCTGGCCGCGGAGACGCCGCCGGCACCTGCCGCTGCGCCTGGATCCGAGCCGGCACCTGCGTCTCGGCCGGCCTCGCCGCCGGCTCCGGGCCCAGCGCCGGCACCCGGACCGGCGCCGGCACCCGGACCGGCGCCGGCGTCGGGTGCATCAGCGGCCCCGGCACCCGGACCGGCTCCGGCCACGGCACCAGCACCCGCGCCGACGCCACCTCCTGGAGCGCCGGCAGCCGGGATGGGACCAGCCCAGCGCCCGGCCCCTGCTCCCGCGCCACCGTCGCCAACAGCGCCTCCGCCTGGCTCGGCACCGGCCAGGCCCGCTCACCTCGACATCGACGAGGGCCCCGAGCCCACGTCCTCATGACGTCGGGCTGACGTGCTCGTCGTCAGCGGGCTGCTGGTCCTCTTGGCGTTGGTGCTGCTTGTCGCGGGCATCATGACCTCGGCCGTCAGCCAGATCTACCTGTCCATCGGCGCCAGCCTGGTGGCGGCGGGGTTGCTGGCCGTCGGCGTACGCCAGCGCCGACCGCGTGCTGAGGCCACCGATGTCGCGACGGACCACCAGACGCCCTGACCAGGCAGCCGCCACGCCCGCAGGCAGCCGCGGTGAGTTCAGGCGCCGGCTTGGCGCAGCCAGAAGGTCAGGCCGAGGTCGTCGTTGCGGTGCGGCGACAGGTCGGCGACCGGCGTCCCCTCGGTCGCCGAGGTCGCCAGCACCTCGGCGGCCAGCAGCCCCGTCGACTCGCGCAGCGCCCTGGCCAGCTCGTCGCCGGCAGCCGTCCACCACAGCTCGATCCGGTCCGTGACCTCCAGGGCGATCCCCCGGCGCGCGTCCTGAACCAGCCGAACGGTCTCCCGGACCAGGCCGGCGCGACGCAGCTCCGGGGTCAGGGCGAGATCGAGGGCCAGCGTCTCGCCGGCCTCGGTGCGGACCGCCCACCCCGCTCGCGGCGTTTCGGTGAGCACGACGTCGTCGGGTTCCAGCTGCACCGTCGAACCCTCCGTGTGGACGGTCGCCGCACCCGCGCGCAGACCCGCTGCCAGCGTGGCAGGGTCGGCGGCCGCGATCGCCGCCGCCACCGCCGGCGTGCGCTGGCCGAACCGGCGCCCGAGCGAGCGGAAGTTCGCCTTCGCGCTGACGTCGACGAGCTCGCCCTCGTCGCTGAGAGCACCGAGCGACCCGACGTTGAGCTCCTCGGCCACCAGGGCCGCCAGCTCGGGAGGATGCCCGGCCCACCCCGGGGCGCCGACGAGCGCCCGGCCGAGGGGCTGCCGGGTCCGTACGCCGGAGCCCGCGCGCGCGGCCCGCCCCAGCTCTACCAGCCGCCGGGTGAGGGCCATCTGGCCCGACAGCACGGGATCGACCAGGGACCTGTCCACCCGGGGCCACGCGGCCAGGTGAACGGAGTCCGGCGCGTCCGGCCAGACGTCGGCGAAGAGGACCCGCCACAGCGCGTCGGTCAGGAAGGGGGTGAAGGGCGCGAGCAGGAGCGTCAGCAGGTACAGGGTCTCGTGCAGGGTCGCCAGTGCCGCCGGGTCGCCGTCCCAGAACCGCCGGCGGGACCGGCGGACGTACCAGTTCGACAGGTCGTCGACGAACGCGGCCAGCCGCCGCCCGGCTCGGGCG
>JBPCOX010000260.1:0-32239 GCA_050999825.1 Mycobacteriales bacterium | reverse complement strand
CTGGTGTAGCCGGTCAGGGCGAGGCCGAGGCTGACCCCGCCCGGGACGAACATGATCAGGCCGAGCACCGCGGGATCGCCGGCCAGCGGGCCGCTTGCGGCCGCAGGCTCGGCCTCGATGACCTCGTGGTGGCCGGGGCCGTGGCCCGAGCCTTCGCCGGCGTCGGCATCTGCAGCGGAGCTACTCATCTAGGTTCCTCCCGGGAGGTAGGCCACCGGCGAGTCGACACGGCGGCAACCGCTTCCGCGGCGAATCAGAGGATCGCAGCACCCACCAGCCGGGCACCCTGCCTGGTTGGGCGGTATGAACCCGCCCGTTCGGTGAGGTCGGCTGGGTGACGTGGGGAGAATGTTCCGGTTTCGGTGGCCTTTACTATCGACGCCATGGATGTATCTGAGATCGTCGACGGGCGCCGACGCTGGCAGGAGCGCTTCGACGCCGCCATTGTGCGTGACGCCGACTTCACCACGCTCTCCGGGGTCGAGGTGGATCCGGTCTACGGACCGCGCGATCCCGAGTCGGTCGAGGGGTTCGACCGGATCGGGTGGCCGGGGGAGTACCCGTTCACCCGGGGTCTGCACCCCACCGGCTACCGCGGCCGGACCTGGACGATCCGGCAGTTCGCCGGCTTCGGCAACGCCGAGCAGACGAACGAGCGTTACAAGATGATCCTGGCTGAGGGCGGCGGCGGGCTGTCGGTCGCCTTCGACATGCCGACTCTGATGGGCCGCGACAGCGACGAGGAGCGCTCGCTCGGCGAGGTGGGCCATTGCGGTGTCGCGATCGACTCCGCGGCGGACATGGACATCCTCTTCGCGGACATCCCGCTGGCCCAGACCACGACGTCGATGACGATCAGCGGTCCCGCGGTACCGGTGTTCTGCATGTACCTGGTCGCGGCCGAGCGCCAGGGCACCGACATCGGGGTGCTCAACGGCACGCTGCAGACCGACATCTTCAAGGAGTACATCGCGCAGAAGGAGTGGCTGTTCGCGCCCGAGCCACATCTGCGCCTGATCGGTGACCTGATGGAGTTCTGCGCCCGCGAGGTTCCGGCGTACAAGCCGCTGTCCGTCTCCGGCTATCACATCCGGGAGGCCGGGTCGACGGCCGCGCAGGAGCTCGCCTTCACGCTGGCCGACGGATTCGGGTACGTCGAACTCGGGCTGTCCCGCGGGATGGACATCGAGCAGTTCGCGCCTGGCCTGTCGTTCTTCTTCGACGCGCACATCGACTTCTTCGAGGAGATCGCGAAGTTCCGCGCGGCGCGGCGGATCTGGGCGCGTTGGATGCGCGACGTCTACGGAGCGAAGACGGCAAAGGCGCAGCAACTGCGCTTCCACACGCAGACCGCCGGCGTGTCGCTGACCGCGCAGCAGCCGGACAACAACATCGTGCGTACGGCGATCGAGGCGCTGGCCGCTGTACTGGGCGGGACGAACTCGCTGCACACGAACGCGCTGGACGAGGTCCTCGCGCTGCCGTCGGCGCGGGCGGCGCAGATCGCGCTGCGGACCCAGCAGGTGATCGCCGAGGAGACCGGTGTGGTGAACGTCGCCGACCCGCTCGGCGGATCGTGGTACGTCGAGGCGCTGACCGACGAGCTGGAGCGGCAGGCCGAGGAGATCTTCACCCACATCCGCGAGATGGGAACCGACGGAACGATGACGTCGGGGCTGCTTCGGGGCATCGAGGACGGCTGGTTCATGTCCGAGATCGCCGAGGCCGCCTTCGTCTACCAGCGGCAGCTGGAGAAGAGCGAGAAGAAGGTCGTCGGCGTCAACGTTCTCACCCGGTCGGTGGAGGACCCGCTGGAGATCCTGCGGGTCAGCCACGAGGTCGAGATCGAACAGAACCGCGCGCTCGGTGCCCGCCGCACCGCCCGTGACGACGACGCCGCCCGGGCGGCCGTACGCCGGATGGTCGACGTAGCGCGCACCGACGAGAACATGGTTCCCGCCATGCTCGAGGCCTGCCGGGCCGAGGCCACTCTCGGCGAGATCTGTGAGGCGCTGCGCGAGGAGTGGGGCGCCTACACCGAACCGGCCCGCTTCTAGCCGCTCCTTGGCGGCGTCAGCGTCTCGGCCGATCTGGGAGACTCGTACGCATGCAACCTGGTGAAACCCGACTCGCCGCGTCGATGGCCGGCGCCCTCGACCTGTCCGCCCTCAAGGCGCGGGCGACAGCTGCGCCGCCCGCTCCGGGTGGTCCTGCCCCAGCGGCGAGCCCGAACGTGGTCGATGTCACCGAAGCGACCTTCCAGACCGAGGTGATCGATCGCTCCATGCAGGTACCGGTCGTGATCGATCTGTGGGCGGACTGGTGCCAGCCCTGCAAGCAGCTCTCCCCGATCCTGGAGAAGCTCGCCGCTGAGGGGGGCGGTTCCTGGATCCTCGCCAAGATCGACGTCGACGCGAACCAGCGGATCGCCCAGGCACTGCGGGTACAAGGCATTCCCGCCGTCAAGGCCGTCGTACAGGGTCAGCTCGCCGCCGAGTTCAGCGGATCCATCCCGGAGGCGGAGGCGCGGCAGTTCATCGCTGCCCTGCTGGAGGCAGCCGGTGGCCCTCCTCCCCCTGCCGGCGCCGAGGACCTGCCGCCGGAGCCTGAAGACCCGCGCGTGATCGCTGCCGAGGACGCGCTGGAGCAGGGCGATCTCGACGAGGCGGCCCGCATCTACACCGACATCGTGACCGCCGAGCCGGCGCATCCGTTTGCAGCGGATGCCCTGCGCCAGGTCCAGCTGATGCAGCGAATCGGTCAAGCGGGACCGGACCCCGTCGCCGCTGCCGATGCCGCGCCGCACGACGTCACCGCACAGTGCGCCGCGGCGGACGCCCTCGTCGCCACGGGCGACGTGGACGGCGCCTTCGCCCGTCTCATGGAGGTCGTACGCCGAGGTCCGGGAGCCGACCGCGACCAGGCCCGCGAGCATCTGGTGGAGCTGTTCGCGGTGGTCGGCGGCGACGACCCGCGGGTGGTAGCGGCTCGCCGCGCCCTCACGAACGCTCTGTTCTAGCTAGACACCGACATCGCAGGCGGACGGCCCGCGGACGAACCCCTGCCGGAACAGATCGACCAGCTGAAAACCTGACAGCCCCACGTCGGGCAGCACGGTCGGATTCTCGCCGTACTCGAGCAGCACCTGGATCGACTCGTCGACGTCACCGGGTGAGATGGTGGCCCCGGCATCGATGTTGGCCAGGAAGAACTGGCTGGTGTACCAGCCGGTCAGGCAGACGCTGCTGCGCAACGCCTCCTCGCCGCGATAGTCCAGGCCCAGCTGACCGCGGGCGGCCTGCGCGTAGTTGATGGACAGCAGCGTCGATACGGCGAAGTCACCGACCTCGCTGTGGATCGTCGGCATCAGGGACTGGTTGTCGAAGTCGACCCGGTTCTCCGGCTCGCAGAACGTGACGTCGCGGCGCTGCCTGGCCCCGTCGCACTCCGGTCGGGCGCCCTCGTACGGCTGCAGCGTCGGCGGCTGCCACTCGGCGTCGAAGACCTCGCTGAACTGGGTAGCCCAGAACGCATCCAGGGTCTCCTCGCTGATCGTGATGGAGTCGTCGTACGGCGCGTTGCCCTCGTTGTCGAAGTCCGTCTGGTCGTTGAACTCCTGCTGGGTGAAGATCCGGTTGTCCGTGAAGTTGTCCTTGCACGCCTGTGCGCCGTCGTCGTAGCCCTCCTGGAAGGCGCTCACCCGGTCGAAGTAGGAGCCGTGCGCGCCATCCTCCATCGGTCCGGAGCCTGGCGCGTCACGAAGCAGTAGGTAGCCGCGCAGGACGTCGTCCAGCTCGGAGGCCCTGATCAAGAAGTGCTGGGCGTTGTCCTCGGCCACCCAGCCGGTCCAGGCGCCGGCGAAGCAGTCCGCCTGCGTCTCGAACACGATCGACAGCGTGCTCGGCGGTGACTCGCGGCCCTGGACGGCGTGCCCGAACTCGTGCGCCATCACCAGCGCCGGGATGAAGCGGCCGTAGTCTGCGGCCAGCCCGGCGAGCAGCGTGCGGTCGTACACGACGTTGTCGCCGCCCTCGTCCTGCGGGAAGCAGTAGAAGGCGTTGTTCTCGACGTCTTCAGGCCCGTCGAAGCAGCCGATGTCGTCGGGGTAGTCCTCGTCGTTGAAGTTGTCCGGATCGACGGAGAAGTACCCCCCGGAGAGCGGCTCGAACTCGGCGCCGTACACCTCAGGGAAGGTTTCCTCCCAGAACGTCCCCAGGTCGGCGAGGGCGTTGCGCGACAGGGTGTCGATGTCCTCGTCCGTGGCGCCCACGATCTCGAGCGTGGACGGCGCGACATTGGGGCGTACACCGTCCGAGGTCTCCCCCTGGCCGTCGACGAGCCGGGCACAGCTCGGCACCAGCAGTGCCAGCGTGCACAGCACCACGGCGGTCCGACGCGAACTTGGCGGAAGCATCGTTGGGCACGTCCCTTTCCGTGGACACTCGCGTGCAGGTAGCGATGGTGACACGGCAGCGGAAAAATCGCTGTGAGGGGACTATTCCCCGGCCGGTATCACCCGGTCGGGTCGCAGCCAGAGCACCCCGAGCGGTGGCAGGTTCAGCCTCGCCGAGAACGGCTGTCCGTGCCAGCTCTCGGCCGTCGCCGTCACCGCGCCCATGTTCCCGACACCGGAGCCGCCGTAGACGTGCGCGTCGGTGTTGACGACCTCGGTCCACTGGCCCTCGAGCGGCAGCCCGAGGCGGTAGCCGATGTATGGGACACCGGCGAAATTCGCCACACAGGCAAGCGTGCCGCCGTCGGCACCGCGCCGGATGAACGAGAAGACGTTGCTCAATGCGTCGTTCGCGTCGATCCACTGGAAACCAGCCGGATCCGCGTCAAGGGACCACAACGCCGGACTGTCCCGGTAGACGCGATTCAGGTCGGCGACGAGCCGTTGTACGCCGTGGTGCGCCGGCGACTCCAGCAGCCACCAGTCCAGTGACCGGCCGTCGGCCCATTCCGCGTCCTGAGCGAACTCACTGCCCATGAAGAGCAGTTGCTTGCCCGGGTGCGCCCACATGTAGGCGAGCAGGCAGCGCACGTTGGCCAGCTGCTGCCAGCGGTCGCCCGGCATCTTGCGCAGCAACGAGCCCTTGCCGTGCACCACCTCGTCATGGCTGATCGGCAGGACGAAGTTCTCCGAATACGCGTACATCAGCGAGAACGTCATCTGCTGGTGGTGGTGGCTGCGGTGGACGGGCGCTCGGGCCGCGTACCCGAGGGTGTCGTGCATCCAACCCATGTTCCATTTGAAGCCGAAGCCCAGCCCGCCGAGGTGTGTCGGCCTCGTGACCCCCGGCCACGACGTCGACTCCTCCGCGATGGTGATCGCTCCCGGGACCCGTTTGTAGACGGTCGCGTTCATCTCCTGCAGAAAGGCGACCGCCTCAAGGTTCTCCCGCCCGCCGTACTTGTTGGGTAGCCACTGCCCCGGGCCGCGGGAGTAGTCGAGGTAGAGCATCGAGGCGACGGCGTCGACCCGCAGGCCGTCGATGTGGAACTCCTCCAGCCAAAACAGCGCGCTGGCAACCAGGAAGTTTCGGACCTCCCTGCGGCCGAAGTCGAAGACCAGGGTGCCCCAGTCCGGCTGCTCGCCCCGGCGCGGGTCGGCGTGCTCGTACAGCGCCGTGCCATCGAAGCGGGCGAGCGCGAAGCTGTCCGTCGCGAAGTGCCCGGCGACCCAGTCCACGATGACACCGACCCCGGCCCGGTGCAGCCGGTCGACGAGGTAGCGCAAATCGTCCGGCTCGCCGAATCGCGCGGTCGGGGCGTAGAAGGAGGTTGCCTGGTACCCCCACGATCCGCCGTAGGGATGCTCCGCGACCGGCAGCAGTTCGACGTGGGTGAAGCCGGTCTCATTCACGTACTCGACGAGTTCCTCGGCGAGCTCGCGGTAGGACAGGCCGGCCCGCCAGGACCCGAGGTGCACCTCGTACGTGCTCATCGGTGCCGCGTGCCACTCGGTCTCCGCCCGTCGGCTGAGCCACTCCTCGTCACCCCAGGTGTACGACGACGCGTACACCTTGGATGCGGTGTCCGGCGGAATCTCGGTGGCGAAGGCCATCGGATCTGCCTTGGCCCGCCACACCCCGTCCGCGCCCAGAACCGCGAACTTGTACAGCATGCCGGAGGTGACGCCCGGTACGAAGATCTCCCAGACGCCGGTCGACCCGAGGGCACGCATCGAGTAGGCGCGCGCCTGCCAGTAGTCGAAGTCGCCGGTGACCCGGACGCCACGAGCGTTCGGCGCCCACACCGCGAACGAGACGCCCACGACCGGGCCGCCGGGGGTGTCGTAGGCCCGCACGTGGGCACCCAGCACGTCCCAGAGCCGCTCGTGCCGCCCCTCGGCAATCAGGTGCTGGTCCATCTCACCGAGCGTGGGCAGCCATCGGTAGGGGTCGTCGACGTCGTGGGTAGCGTCCTCGAAGTCGACCTCGAGCCGGTAGTCCTGCGGTTTGCCGGCGTGGCTGCCGACGAACAACCCGCCCTCGTGGACGCGGTCCAGTGTGACCCGCCGCTTGCCGACGACCGCGGTGACGGCGAGAGCCTCCGGCCGCAATGTGCGGATCACGGTCCTGGAGCCGGCCGGGTGGGCGCCCAGGATGGCGTGCGGGTCGGCGTGCTCTCCGGCGACCAGCCGGGCCAGTTCCGCCGGTGTCGGCTCGGTCACAGCGGACCCTTCATGCGGGCTGTGCCAACCGGGCGAGCGAGGCGAGCGGGATGGGAAGCCAGTGCGGGCGGTTGCGCGCCTCGTACACCGCTTCGTAGACGGCCTTGTCCGCCTCGAATGCCCGCAGCAGCGCCGCTTGCTCGCCCGGGTCGCTGCCGGTGACCTTCGCGTAGCCGTCGCAGAACGCCTGCCGGTTGCGTCCGGCCCACTCGTTGGCCCGGTAGTCCAGCTGCGGGTCGGTGTGCCCCTCGACGAGGAGGTGTCGCGCGGCGTAGTCGAAGGAGCGCAGCATCCCGGCGATGTCACGAAGCGGACTGTCCAGACCGCGGCGGGCGGCCAGCGGTCGAGCCGGTTCGCCCTCGAAGTCGAGGATCGTCCAGCCCTGGTACGTCCGGAGCACCTGGCCGAGGTGGTAGTCGCCGTGGACGCGTTGCACCGGGATCGGTTCGGCGAGTTCGGCGAGTTCGGCGAAGCAGGCCCGCAGGCCCTCGGCGTGGGAGGCGAGCTCGGGTACGACGTCGAGCGCCGCGTCCAGCCGCGCGCTCATGCCGGCCACGACCCCGCCGAGTTCGTCGCCGTCGATGGTGCCCGTCGGCAGCACCGCGGCCAGGTCGGCATGGACCGAGGCCGTCGCCCCACCCAGGCGGTAGGACTCGCTGGCGAAGTCCCCGCCGACCTCGTCGGGGTGCAGGTCGCCCTCGGCGTACAGGTCGCGGATGCTCGCCGCCGCCAGTGACCAGCCGTCGCTGGCCGCGGGCAGGAACGTCTGCAGCATCGCGATCGTGCCGTCCTCCTGACCCTTGGACTTCTCACCCTCGATCGCGAGAAAACCGAGCAATGGGGCGACGTGCGGATTCTTCCTGGCATGCAGCGCGTCGTGGATCTCGACATCCGGGTTCAGCCCGGGTTCGAGCCGGCGGAACAGCTTCAGGATCGCCGAATCGCCGAACACGAGGGAACTGTTGCTCTGCTCGGTGCTGACGATGTCGCCGGGGAGGTTGAGGGGGACCGTGGCGCCGGGTTCCAGGTGGAACCGCAGCTCCCGGTGCTCATGCCGAGCGGCGAACAGGTCGAGCCACAGCGGGGTGGCTTGGCGGTCGCGCATGGCGTCGTAGACCCAACGCGGCTCCTCGTCGAGTTCGCCGACGAGCACCCGCTCGAGTTGCTCGTCCCGGACGGACCGTCGGCTCAGCGGGACGATGAACGTGTCCTTGCCGCCGTCGCTGAAGACGACGTACACAAGATGCAACTCCACCAAGGGATCCGAGCTCAATTCGATGGCCCTTGTGTCCACAGTGGACAGAACCCGCCCCTTGCCGGCGAACCATCTCTGCTCGGGCATCCACACCTTGAGGAGCTCGCCCAGCTTCATGAGCGCCCATCCGTGCGGCTCAACTGGAACCAGTAAAAACCGTGCCCGGCCAGTGTGAACATGTACGGCAACACCCCGATCTCAGGGAACACGACCCGCCCGGTCAGCTCCGTCGGCGTCCATCCGTCGAAGCGACGCAGGTCCAGCTCGGCGGGCTGCGGAAACCGCGACAGGTTGTTGACACACAACACAACGTCGTCGCCGTACTCGCGGATGTAGGACAGCACGGTGGGATTGCGAGAGCCGACCTCGGTCAGCGTGCCCATCGCGAGCGTCGGGTGCTGCTTTCGCACCTCGATCATCCGGCGGGTCCAATAGAGGAGCGAGGTCGTGTTGCGCATCTGTGCCTCGACGTTGAGCGCCTGGTAGCCGTAGACGGCGTCGGAGATCGGTGGGAGGTGTAGCCGCTGCGGGTCGGCGGTGGAGAATCCGCCGTTGCGGTCAGGCGTCCACTGCATCGGCGTACGCACGCCGTCACGATCGCCGAGCCAGATGTTGTCACCCATCCCGATCTCGTCGCCGTAGTAGAGCACCGGTGACCCGGGCAGGGACAGCAGCAAGGCGGTGAACAGCTCGAGCTGGTTGCGGTCGTTGTCCAACAGCGGTGCGAGCCGGCGCCGGATCCCGATGTTGGCCTTCATGCGGGGATCCTTGGCGTACTCCGCCCACATGTAGTCGCGTTCCTCGTCGCTGACCATCTCCAGGGTCAACTCGTCGTGGTTGCGCAGGAAGATGCCCCACTGACAGTTCGGCGGGATCGCCGGAGTCTGCGCCAGGATCTCCGAGATCGGGAAGCGGGACTCCCGGCGTACACCCATGAACAGGCGGGGCATCACCGGGAAGTGGAACGCCATCTGGCATTCGTCGCCCTTCTCCGGGTCACCGAAGTACTGCACGACGTCGGCCGGCCACTGATTGGCCTCGCACAGCAGCAGCCGATCGTGGTAGTTCGCGTCGACCATGGTCCGCAGCCGCCGGAGGAACTCGTGGGTCCTGGGAAGGTTCTCGCAGTTGGTCCCCTCCTCCTCGAACAGGTAGGGCACGGCGTCCAGCCGGAAGCCGTCGATGCCCATGTCCAGCCAGAACCGCAGGGCGTCGTAGATCGCCTCCTGCACCTTGGGGTTCTCGAAGTTCAGGTCCGGCTGATGGCTGAAGAATCGGTGCCAGTAGTACTGCCGGCGGACCGGATCGAAGGTCCAGTTGGACACCTCGGTGTCGACGAAGATGACGCGCGCATCGGCGTACCCGGCGTCGCTGTCGCTCCAGACATAGAACTCGCCGTACGGACCGCCCGGATCGGTGCGGGAGGACTGAAACCACGCGTGCTGGTCGCTGGTGTGGTTCAGGACGAAGTCGATGATGATCCGGATGCCGCGCTGGTGAGCCTTGCTCAGCAGGTCCCGGAAGTCGTCGATGGTCCCGTACGCCGGGAGCACGGCGGTGTAGTCGGCCACGTCGTAGCCGCCGTCGCGCAGCGGCGAGGCGAAGAACGGCGGCAACCAGATGCAGTCGATGCCCAGCCACTGCAGGTAGTCCAGCCGGCCGATCATGCCGCGGATGTCGCCGGTACCGTCGGCGTTGCTGTCGGCGAAGCCGTGCACCAGCACCTCGTAGAAGACCGCCCGCTTGTACCACTCGGGGTCCGGCGCCAGCGGGGTGGCGGGCTGCGTCACGGCCCGTACCGCCGTACGACGAGCAGGTGCGCCGGCTCGAGGTAGGGGTTCAGCTCGACGTACGGGGACTGGCCCCAGTGGTAGGTCGCGCCGGTGATCTGGTCCTCGACGGCGAACCGGTCGTGCCAGTCCAGCCCGAGCGCGGGCATGTCCAGGGCCAGCGAGGACACCTGCGTGGTGTGGCTGTCCAGCGAGCAGACGACCAGGACCACGTCGTCGGTGCCCTCCGTGCCGTCCTCCCGCTCGGCCCGCTTGGAGAAGACGATGATGTTGTCGTTGTCCGCGTGGTGAAAGTGCAGGTTGCGCAGCTGCTGCAGGGCCGGGTGCTCGCGGCGTACCCAGTTCAGCCGGGTGAGGTAGGGCGCCAGCGTGCGGTGCTCGCGGCCGGCGGCCTCCCAGTCGCGCGGGCGCAGCTGGTATTTCTCGGAGTCCAGGTACTCCTCGCTGCCCGGCCGCACCGCGACATGCTCGAACAGCTCGTAACCGGAGTAGACGCCCCACGTCGGTGACATCGTGCTGGCCAGCACGGCGCGGATCTTGAACATCGGCGGGCCGCCGTACTGCAGGCTCGCGTGCAGGATGTCCGGTGTGTTGACGAAGAAGTTGGGCCGCATGTAGTCCGCGGAGTCCACCAGCTCTCGGCCGTACTGCTCCAGATCCCACCGCTGGGTGCGCCAGGTGAAGTAGGTGTAGGACTGGGTGAACCCGATCTTGGCCAGGGTGTGCATCATCGCCGGCCGGGTGAACGCCTCGGCGAGGAACAGCGCGTCCGGGAAGTCCCGCTTGACCTGCCAGATCAGCCAGTGCCAGAAGTCCAGCGGCTTGGTGTGCGGATTGTCGACCCGGAAGATGCGCACGCCGTGCTCGCACCAGTGGGTGAGCACGCGGAGGGCTTCGGCGGACAGCCCCGATAGGTCGCCCGGCTGGTCGCCCGGCTTCGCCGGCGCTGCGTTGTCGAAGTTGATCGGGTAGATGTCCTGGTACTTCTTCGGCGGGTTCTCGGCGTAGGCGATCGTCCCGTCGGGCAGCGTGGTGAACCACTCGGGGTGGCTCGTCACCCACGGATGGTCCGGCGCGACCTGCAGAGCAAAGTCCATGGCGACTTCCATGCCCAGCGCGCGGGTCTGCTCGACGAAGTCGTCGAAATCCTCGATCGTCCCCAGCTCCGGGTGGATCGCGTCGTGCCCGCCGTCCTTGCTGCCGATCGCCCAGGGCGAGCCGACGTCGTCCGGCGTGGTGACCAGGGTGTTGTTCTTGCCCTTGCGGTTCACCTCGCCGATGGGGTGGATCGGCGGCAGATAGACCACGTCGAAGGCCATGTCCTGGATGGCCGGCAGCCGCTTGGCCGCGTCGCGGAAGGTCCCGTGCCGCGGGCTGCCGTCGTCGTTCCAGCCGCCCTCGGACCGGGGGAACAACTCGTACCAGCTGCCGTATAGCGCCCGCGGGCGGTCGACCCAGATGTCGTAGCGGCGGGACTTGGTCAGCAGCTCGCGCACGGGGTGCCGCAGCAGCATCTCGTGCAGTTCGGGCTCGAAGGCGGGGGACAGCCGGTGCTGCAGCTCCCGGGTCTCATCGCGCAGGGTGGCCGCGGCGTCCAGCACCCGCGGCTTCCACTCCTTGGCCACCAGCCGCGACGCGCGCTCCAGCAGCCGGGCGCCGTGCTCCAGGTCGTTGGCCAGTTCCTGGGCGCTCTGCCCGACCTCGGTCTTCTTGCCGATGACGTAGCGCCAGGTGCCCAGCTCGTCGCTCCAGGCCTCGATGACGAACGTCCAGGGGCCCGGGCGATCGGGCACCACGGTGGCGTGCCACTGGTCCAGCCCCGGCGTACCGGGCGTCATCGGCAGGAACGGCGGGCGTTCCCGGCGCGCGGCGCCCTCCCGCGGCGGTGTCCAGACCACGTTGCAGCCGACCTTGTCGTGCCCCTCGCGGAACACGGTGGCCGCGATCGGCACCCGCTCGCCGACGACGGCGCGAGCGGAGTACATCCCGCAGGAAATTGCGGGGGAGATGTCGGTGATTCCCAGGCGTCCTGTCATCGCGAGCAACGCTACCGAGCACCGGCTCGGGCCTCGAACCGGCCCGCCACTCGTCCTCTCCGGCGATCATGAACTTTCGAACGTGTCGCACTGGGCGATTCCGGGCAGATCGGTCCACACATCTTCATGATCGCCACGGCGGGCCGCCGGTAGCGGGTCGGGCGGCCGGAGCGGGATGGTGGGCCGGTCAGCTGTGCAAAGCGCGGCGGGCTTCGTCGGCCTCCGGGGACAGACCCGCGGGCAGGGCCGCGATCCGCACGGGGGCTCGCTCTATAGCGCGGCGTACGTCGTACTGGATGCGCCGCTCGCCCTGCCATAGATCCTGGTCGACGTAGCGCAGGATGTACCAGCCGCGGTCGGCCAACCAGTTCTGTCGCGATCGGTCCAGGCGGAACGCCGGACGCCGGGTATGTGCGTCGTAGCCGTCATACTCCAGCCAGATCAGCAGCCGTCGGTAGCCGAGTTCACCGCGGGCGAGCAGGGTGCCGAACTCGTCGTACAGCCGCATGTCGACGTCCGGGTGGGGAAACCCGCCTTCGAGGATGATCATCCGCGTGACCGACTCCTGGGGCGAGTCGGTGCCGGCACGGGCCAGGTCAACGACCTCGCGGGCCTGCACGCAGCCGCGCAGCCGCGCCAGCAGGGGCAAGCCGGCCCGCAGGTCGGCCAGGGTGCACGCCCCGGAGCGCAGCGCGCTGTCGGCCACGACGACCGCCTGGCGCCGTGCGCCGAGGCGGATCAGCGTGAGTGCGGTCCAAGCGGCCGTCGTCACCGGGAACCCCTCGGCGGCCCGGATGTGCTCAGCCGGCGTGAGGCATCGGTGCAACCGCACGCCGGTCCTTCGGTGCTGGGGCGTCCAGATCCTGGGTACGACGAGGTGCACCCGCGGATCGGGCGAGAGCCCTTCGAACCCGTGGATGGCCGCGGCTGTCGCGTGGCTCAGGGCGACGCCTTCCTGCCACCGGCCGTCCGGGCACTGCGTCAGGAGTGCCGCTCGCAACCTCGTCGCATCCGCGTCTGGGCTCGGCTGGCACAGCACGCCGTTGTGCACCGACCGCCACTCCAGTGCCCTCAGCCGCTCGGCGATGCCCGCGTCCGTCACTCCGCGGGCGCGGGCCTGCAGGCGACTCAGGCATCCCTGTTGCGCCTGCACGAGATCTGCGAGCCCGGCCGGAGTTGACATGAGCACTGGTATAGGTCCGTGCGCCTCGGCGTGGTGGCGTAGCCGGCACTTGGTGGACACGCCGTCCGCTCTGTGGAAACCACCCTTTGCCGGCGATCATGAACCTTCGAACGTGTCGCATCGGGCGTTTCCCGGCAAATCGGTCCACCAATCTTCATGATCGCCGTGGGGGGACGGGATCGGCGTGGGCGGCGGGATCGGCGTGGGTCGGCGTGGGGCCGGATCGGCGTGGAGCGGCCACCCTGAAAGCGCTGTCATCGACGGTCCGGGACTGGTACCGAGGTTGGGTATCGTGCCCCCGGTGAAAGCACTGCGCCGCTTCACCGTGCGGGCCACCCTCCCACCGCAGCTCGAGCCGCTGGGCGAGCTTGTGCACAACCTGCGCTGGTCGTGGCATGCGGAGACCCGTGAACTGCTCGAGGCGATCGATCCCGAGCTGTGGCGGGCCGCCAAGGGCGATCCGGTGACCCTGCTCGGCGAGGTGTCCGCGCCGCGGCTGGCCGCGCTGAGCAAGGACAAGCGCTTCTTGCGCCGGCTGTCGGACCTGGTCGACGACCTCGGCGACTACCTCAGCGCGGCGCAGTGGTACCAGGACCACTACCGGGGGCCGGACGCCGGGCCGGCCGCGGTGGCCTATTTCAGCCCCGAGTTCGGCATCACCGAGGTGCTCCCGCAGTACTCCGGTGGCCTGGGCATCCTGGCCGGTGACCACCTCAAGGCGGCCAGCGACCTCGGCGTACCGATCCTGGCCGTCGGCCTGCTCTACCGGGCGGGCTACTTCAGCCAGAGCCTGTCCGCCGACGGCTGGCAGCTCGAGCACTACCCGGCGCTGGACCCGCACGGCCTCCCGCTGTCGCTGGTCCGGGAGGTCGACGACACCCCCGTGCGGATCTCCATCGGGCTGCCCGAGGGGCACACCCTGCACGCCCAACTCTGGCGGGCGCAGGTCGGGCGGGTGCCGCTGCTGCTGCTCGACTCCGACATCGAGGACAACGACCCCGCGCAGCGCCAGGTCACCGACCGGCTCTACGGCGGCGGCAAGGACCATCGCCTGGTCCAGGAGATGCTGCTCGGCATCGGCGGCGTACGCGCGATCCGCGCCTACTGCCGACTGACCGGCAGCGCCGAGCCGGAGGTGTTCCACACCAACGAGGGCCACGCAGGCTTCCTCGGGCTGGAGCGGATCCGCGAGCTCACCGAGCGTTCGGCCGGCGGCACCCCGCTCAGCTTCGACGAGGCCCTGCAGGCGGTGCGGGCGGGCACCGTGTTCACCACGCACACCCCGGTTCCGGCCGGGATCGACCGTTTCCCGGTTGAGCTGATCCGGTCCTACTTCGGCGGATCCAACGCCCCACCCGGCGTACCGCTGGATCGCATCCTCGCCCTCGGCGCCGAGGCGGGGGACACCGGCGTGTTCAACATGGCCCACATGGGTCTGCGCCTGAGCCAGCGGGCCAACGGCGTCAGCGCGCTGCACGGCGCGGTCAGCCGGGAGATGTTCGGCTCGCTGTGGGCCGGGTTCGACACCACCGAGGTGCCGATCTCCTCGGTCACCAACGGCGTGCACGCGCCGACCTGGGCGGCGCGGGAGATCCTGGAACTGGCCACGCACGGCGACGGCCTGCGGCTGCAAGGCGATCCGGCGGACTTCGCGCCGATCGCGGACACCTCGGCCGAGACGATCTGGAAGCTACGTCGCACGCTGCGCGGCCGGCTGGTGGAAGAGGTACGCCGCCGCGTGCGGGCCTCGGCGCTGCAGCGCGGCGCCAGCGAAGCCGAGGTGGGCTGGGCCGACACCGTGCTCAACGAGGACGTGCTCACAGTCGGGTTCGCCCGCCGCGTGCCGTCGTACAAGCGGCTGACCCTCATGCTGCGCGACCCGAAGCGGTTGCGGGACCTGCTCCTGGACCCCGACCGGCCCGTGCAACTGGTCATCGCGGGCAAGAGCCACCCGGCCGACGACGGCGGCAAGGCCTTGATCCAGCAGATGGTGCGCTTCGCCGACGATCCGGAGATCCGCCACCGGCTGGTCTTCCTGCCCGACTACGACATCGGGATGGCGCGCTACCTCTACTGGGGCTGCGACGTCTGGCTGAACAACCCGTTACGGCCCCTGGAAGCCTGCGGCACCTCGGGGATGAAGTCGGCGCTGAACGGCGGGCTTAACCTGTCGATCCGCGACGGCTGGTGGGACCAGATGTACGACGGCGCGAACGGGTGGGCCATCCCGACCGCGGACGGGGTGTACGACGCCGAGCGGCGCGACGATCTGGAGGCCAACGCGCTTTACGACCTGCTCGGAAAGCAGGTAGCGACCCGGTTCTACGACCGTGACGCCGCCGGGGTCCCCGGGCGCTGGGTCGAAATGGTGCGCCACACCCTGCAGACCTTGGGTCCCAAGGTGCTGGCCTCGCGGATGGTCCGCGACTACGTCGACCACCTCTACGCCCCCGCGGCGCGAGCGGCCACCGCACTGGCCGAGGACGACTTCGCCGGTGCACGCGAGCTGTCGGCCTGGCAGCAGCGGATCCGCGCGCAGTGGCCCGAGGTCCAGGTGGCGCACGTGGAGTCCAGCGGCGTCGGGGACATCCCGGAACTCGGCAGCCGGTTGTCGCTGCGGGCCGAGGTCGTGCTGGGCGGCCTGAACCCGCAGGACGTGGAAGTCCAGGCGGCGTACGGCCCGGCCGACGACGCCGAGATGCTGCACGACGTCAGCCTGCTACCGATGGAGTTCGTCGGCTCGGACGGCAGCCGGCACTGGTACGAGACGGCGGTACCGCTGGAGCGCACCGGCGGGTTCGGCTACACGGTGCGGGTGTTGCCGCGGCACGACCGGCTCTGCACGCCGGCCGAACTCGGGCTCGTCGTCTCGGCCTGAGCGTGGAAGCCGGCGGCCTGCTGCTCGTCGCCCTGGTGATGGCGGTGGGCGTCATCGGGGTACTGGTGCCGCTGCTGCCCGGGCTGTTGCTGGTCGCCGGGGCGGCTCTGGTTTGGGCGCTGGCCGAGCAGGACAGCTACGCCTGGGTGGTGTTCGGGGTGATCCTGGCCGTGCTGGCGGTCGGCACGGTGGCGAAGTATGTACTTCCCGCGCGCAGCCTGGCCGCGGCCGGGGCGCCGCGCTCGACGCTGGTGGTGGGTGCGCTGGCGGCGGTCGTCGGGTTCTTCGTGATCCCGGTGATCGGCCTGCCGGTCGGCGGCGTGCTCGGGGTCTACGCCGCGGAACTCCGCCGCCTGGGTAGGAACTCCGCGGCGTGGCGCTCGACCCGGACCACCCTGCGCGCCGTCGGCTTCGGCGTGCTCATCGAACTGGCCGCCGGTCTGGTCGCGGTGGCGATCTGGGCCCTCGCTGTGGTGGTCGGCTGACCTAGTCGCCTCCAGCGTCCTAGCGCCGGTAGGTCAGCACCGTCCAGCCCAGCAGCATCCGGAAGCCGTCCTCCATCCGGAACGGCGCACCGGGGTTGAGGCGGGTCCATTCCCGGGCCTCGGGCGCGGCGACGTGGGTGCCGTTCAGCGAATCCAGGTCGACGACGACCACGTCGTCGCCGTGACAGCGGATGGCGGCGTGGGCCCCGGACAGCACGTGATCGGGGTCGTTGATGACCACCGGCTCGGCCTGGCCGTTGACCACCAATTCGTGGGCGTCCGGTCGCCGGCCGAGGACGACGTCACCGTGCAGGGAGATGGTCGCGCCGTCCTCGAACACCAGCACTCCGGCGTTCGGCCGGAACCCGCTGGTCGTCGGGGACTCGGGATCCGGCGGCGGGTGGAACTCGGTGCGCTCCGGGTCGGAGGTCGCCTCGGCCGCGAATTCGGGCGTCGGCGACGGGGCGGCCGACGGCGACGGGGCGGCCGACGGCAACAGGCCGGCCGACGGCAACAGGCCGGCCGACGGCAACTCCGGTCCGGGTTGCGCGACGACGGGCGCGGATTCCGCGGGCGGCGGCGCGGGAACGGCCGAGGCCAGCGCCTCGGCACGCGCCGCGGGGGTCCAGCGCAATGCCGCCCCGGGCACGGCGCCGCCGTCGAGGTCGTGCCGGTACGCCGGTGCCTGCTCGGCCGCGGCCCGCACCGCGGTCGGCTCGCCGACGAGCAGGGAGGTTCCGGCGCCCAGCGGCGTCAGAGGGCCGCCCGGGATCGGTTCGCCATCGACCAGCACCTCGGCCCCACCGTGCCGCAGGACGAAGCCGGCCGTGCCGTCGCTGACCACGATGGCGAACGCGCTGCCGTGATCCAGGCCCGGCAGCATCGTCTCGGCCAGGCCCTGCAAGACCGCGGCGCTGGCGCCGGCCCGCGCACCCAGTCCGAGGCAGGCGACGAGGGTGTCCCACACCGATTCCGGGATCGACTCCGAGGCCCACAACAGGCTGTCGCGTCGCCGCGCCACGCTGCCGGGACCGGGGACCACCTCACACCGTGCGCGACTCACGTCACCTCCCTGACCTGCCAGCACTGTAGTGATGGTGGCACTGCACGAGCACGGCGCTACGCGCGGTGATTGGCAGTATGGCCTCCGGCCGCAGGCCGGAGGCACCCGGTGTGGGCCGCTCGTCGCTGGTGTCGAGCAGTACGTCGTAGCGGTGGCCCCACGCCGGCCCGGGCAGCCGCACCGTCGCCTCCGCCGCTCCGGCGTGCAGCCACAGCAGGAACGACGCGGCCGGCCCACGGCGTACCCGGTCGGCGGCGGCCCGCCCGTCGAGGTACATCCCGAGGGTGACCAGGCTCGGGTCGAGCCAGCGCGGCTCGGTCATCGCCGTCGCGTCGGCGTCGAACCAGGCCAGGTCCCGTACGCCCCCGCGTCGCGGTAGCTCGGTCCCGTTCAGGTAGGTGGCCGGCCGCAGCGCCGGGTGGCTGGACCGCAGCCGCAGCAGGTGGCGCACCCACTCGGTCAGGTCGTCGGCGTCGGGCCTGGCCGCCCAGTCCACGGCCCCGAGCTCGTCGCCCGCGCAGTAAGCGTTGTTGTTGCCGCCCTGCGTGCGCCGCCGTTCGTCGCCGGCCAGCAGCATCGGGATCCCGGCCGACAGCAGCAGGGTGCTCAGCAGGTTGCGGGACTGCCGCCGCCGCAGCCGCTCGACGGTGTCGTCGGCCGGGCCCTCGGCACCGCAGTTCCAGGACCGGTTGTCGTCGCTGCCGTCGGCGTTCTGCTCGCCATTGGCCTCGTTGTGCCTGCGGTCGTAGGAGACGAGGTCGCGCAGGGTGAAGCCGTCGTGGCTGGTCACGTAGTTCACCGAAGCGGTGGGCCGGCGGCCGGCGGCGCCGAACAGGTCGGATGAGCCGGACAGCCGGTAGGCCAGCTCCCGTACGTCGTCCGCGCGTCCCCGCCAGAAGTCCCGGATCCCGTTGCGGTACCGGTCGTTCCACTCGCTCCAGCCGACCGGGAAGGACCCAACCTGGTAGCCGCCGGGGCCGACGTCCCACGGCTCGGCGATCAGCTTGACGCCGCACAGCACCGGGTCCTGGGCGATGGCGGCCAGCAGCGGACTGCGCGCGTCGTAGGACCCCGCCGTACGGGCCAGCGCGGGGGCCAGGTCGAAGCGGAAGCCGTCCACGTGCATCTGCTGGACCCAGTACCGCAGCGAGTCCATCACCAGCCGCAGCCCCGGCCCGTGCGAGGTCTGCAGCGTGTTGCCGCAGCCGGTCACGTCGTCGTACCGGCCGCGGCGGTGCGGGTCGTGCCGGTAGTACGCCGCGTCGTCGATGCCGCGCAGGCTCAGCGTCGGGCCGTCCGGCCCGCCCTCGGCGGTGTGGTTGTAGACCACGTCGAGCAGCACCTCCAGCCCGGCCGCGTGCAGGGCCTGCACCATGGCCTTGAACTCTCGGACCTGCTCGCCGCCGGTGCCGGTGGCGGCGTAGGGCCCGTGCGGTGCGAAGAAGGCCAGCGTGTTGTAGCCCCAGTAGTTGGCCTGCCCGCGGGCGGTCAACCGCGGCTCGCTGACGAAGTGCTGCACGGGCAGCAGCTCCATGCTGGTGACGCCTAACCCGCGCAGGTAGGACGTGACTGCGGGGTGCGCCAGCCCCGCGTACGTGCCGCGCAGTTCCGCCGGGACGTCCGGATGGCGGCAGGTCAGGCCGCGCACGTGCGCCTCGTAGACCACGGTCTCGGCCCACGGGACGTCCGGCGGCCTGTCGCCGGACCAGTCGAAGCCCTCGTCCACGACGACCCCGCGCGGGACGAACGGCGCGGAGTCGGTGCGCGGGCTGGGCAGTGCCGGGTCGAACCGGCCGTCGACGGCCCGGACGTAGGGGTCCAGGAGCAGCCGGTCGGGCCGGTGCCGCCGGCCGTGCAGGCGCAGCCCGTAGCGCCGGCCCGGACCGACCCCGGCCAGGTGGCCGTGCCAGACCCCGTCGGTGCACTCGGGCAGCCTTACCCGGCTCTCGACACCGGGCTCGTCGTAGAGGCAAACCTCCACCGCGCTCGCGCCCGGCGCCCAGACGGCGAGGTTCGTCCCCTCACCGTCCCAGCGCGCGCCGAGTCGCCGGTGCGAACCCGGCAGTACGGCCACCATGCTGGGGCACCCTAGGGTGCACCGCGCGACCGGCCGGACGGGCGTGCGGTTGGATTGGGCGGTGCCTGCCCTGCACGAGGATCTCGTCGTCCACCTGGCGGAGGTCTCCGTACGCCGCGGCGGCAACGACCTGCTGGCCGAACTCTCCTGGTCGGTCGAACTCGACGAGCGTTGGGTCGTCCTCGGCCCGAACGGCGCGGGCAAGACCACGCTGCTGCAGCTCATCAGCGCCCAGCTGCACCCGACCGCCGGGACGGCGTTCGTGTTGGGCGAGCAGCTCGGCGCGGTGGACGTGTTCGAGCTGCGGCCGCGGATCGGGTTGACCACCGCCGAGCTGGCCGGGCGGATCCCGGCCGACGAGCGGGTGCTGGACGTGGTCGTCAGTGCGTCGTCCGCCGTGGTGGGGCGCTGGCGCGAGCGCTACGAGGACGCCGACCTGGGCCGGGCCACGGCGCTGCTCGGCCAGCTCGGGGTCGGCCCCCTCGCCGAGCGGACGTTCGGGACGCTGTCCGAGGGCGAGCGCAAGCGGGTGCAGATCGCCCGCGCGCTGATGACCGATCCGGAACTCATGCTGCTGGACGAGCCGGCCGCCGGGTTGGATCTCGGCGGCCGGGAGGACCTGATCGCGCGGCTCACCGAACTGGCCGCCGACCCCGATGCGCCCGCCCTGGTCCTGGTCACCCACCACGTCGAGGAGATCCCGCCCGGGTTCACCCACGCTCTGCTGCTGCGCGCCGGGCGGGTGGTCGCGGCGGGACTGCTCACCGACGTGCTGACCGAGGACCACCTCAGCGCGACGTTCGGGACGTCCCTGCACCTGGAGCAGGCCGAGGGCCGCTGGTTCGCGCGGGCGACGACTCGCGCGCGTTGAGCCACGCCGCGACGGCCGCGACGGCGGCCAGCGCGAGCCACAGGCCGTACAGCGCCACGTCGGTGCCGGCCAGCACCCGGTCGTCGGGAAACACCCAGGCCAGCGGCACATGCAGCGACAGGTCGTCCGGCGCCCCCAGCCAGTCGGCCCGCCCCGTCCAGCCCGCCTGCAGCACGACGCCGTAGATCGCCACCCCCCACGCCGCCGCGGCCGCGGCCAGCCAGCGGACCGCGGCCGGCAGCCGGGCCACCCACCACAATCCGACCAGGCCGGCCAGCGGCAGCACGACCACGAGCTGGCGGCCGGGCCACCAGAAGCCGTGCATGGTCAGGGCGACGAACGTCGCGGTGAACCAGCCGGCGGCCAGCGGAACGGCCAGCGTCAGGCCGTGCCGCGGTCGCACCGCGGCCAGCGCCGCGGCCGCCGGGACCAGCAGCAGCCAGGCCGGCTGCCAGGCGGCCAACCCGAAGTCACGGTCCACGAGCAGCCCGAGCAGGCGGATGCTCCGACCCGGGTAGTCCGGGTCGAAGCCGACCACGCCGAACTCGCCGGAGCCCTGGAAATGGTCCCCGGCGGAGTAGACGGTCCACCCGCCGTAGATCAGCTCGTGCAGCAGCAGGTACACCGCACCGGCCGCGGCCAGTCCGAGGGCGGCCGCGGCGGCGGCGATCGGGCCGCGGCGTCGGCCCAGCCGGGTCAATCCGAGCAGGGCCAGCGACGCCGCGACGAGGGCGTACTTCACCGACAGCCAGGGCAGCGCCACGACGGCGCCGACCAGCAGCACCGAGCCCCTGCGGTCCAGGGGCCCGGTCAGTGCGGCCACCGCGCCGAGCACGGCCAGCGCGGCCGGCAGCTCGGGGTAGCCCTGCTGGCCGTAGACGGCCAGCGGCGAGCAGCCGAACAGCAGCGCGACGCCCGGGACGGCGACGGTCGGCGGAAGGGCGAGTCGGCGTACGGCGATCCACAACGTGCCCGCCGCGGTGCAGCCGGCCAGCACCGCCAGCGCCAACTTCGCGGCCACGACACCGCCCAGCCCCATCGGCACGGCGAGCAACAGCGGCAGCAGCGGGTCGTGCGGCGACAGCTGGCGCCCGTCGGGCCGGAGCTCGGTCTGGACCGGCAGCGCGCCCTCGGCGTGGAAGGCCAGCCAGCGCCGCTCGGCCAACTCGTCGGCGATGTCCAGGTCGCCGTCCTCGAACAGGGACAGTGCGCTGAGCAGGTACTGCGGCTCGTCCACCGCGGCGTAGCCCTCGGCGCTGGCCCGCACGCCGACGCCGAGGGCCCCGGCCGAGGTGGCGACGAGGAACACCAGCAGCAGGCCCGCGCGCAGCCGGCCGGCACCGGTCACGTCCGCGGGGTCAGCGACGGTGTCCGCGGACAGCTTCCGGACGGGCATGACGGTAAAGGTAGCCTTGCCTAACTTCCGAAGGCGAGGGGCGGGGGCTGGCGTGCGTTTGCGACTGCGGCTGCTGGCCGGCCTGGCGGTGCTGGCCCTCGCCGTGGGCTACCTGGCGCACGTCGTACCGGCCGCACCCGTCGGGGCCGCCCTGTCCGCCGCGCTGGCGCAGCCGCTCGGGCTGGCGGTCGCCCTCGTCCTGTACGCCGGGGCGTTCGGGCTGCGGGCCGCGGCCTGGTCCCGGATGCTGCCGGGGCTGTCGGCCGGCCAGTCCTGGGCGGCACTGCACGTCTCGCTGCTGGGCAACCACCTGCTGCCCCTGCGCCTGGGCGAGGTGCTGCGGGTGACCAGCGTGCTGCGGCGTACCGACCTGGCCGCCGCCGAGGTGGTCGCCAGCGCGGTCACGTTGCGGACCGCCGACCTGCTCGCCGTGCTCGGGCTGGCCGCGGTCGGAGCACCGACCCTGCTCCGCGGGCCCTGGCCCTGGCTGGCGACAGCGGTCCTGCTCGCGGTGGGTGCGGCGACCCTGTGGTGGCTCCGCCGGCTGCAGGCCGGCGGGTCGGCGGTGCGCCGGCCCGGACCGGGGATCGCCGCCGCGGCGACCGTGGCGTGGCTGCTGGAGGCCGCGGTCGTGTGGGCCGCCGCCGAGGCCGCTGGGCTGTCGCTGTCCTACGCCCAGGCGGTGGTGGTGACCGCCGCGACGATCGCCGCGCAGACCGTGGCCGTCACGCCGGGCGGCCTCGGCAGCTACGAGGCGGCGGCCACCGCGGCGCTGGTCGGCCTCGGCTTCCCGGCCGGACCGGCGCTGGCCGCGGCCCTCCTCGCGCACGCGCTGAAGACGCTGTACGCCCTCGTGGTGGGCGGAATCGCGCTGGTCGCACCGGAACCGTCGTACGCCGGCCGGCTCCGGTTGCCGCGGCAGCTTCCGGCCCGCCCCGAGCGGGCACCGGTCGCCGACACGGCGCCGGTGGTCGTCGTGCTGCCGGCGTTCGACGAGCAGGGGCGGGTCGGCGGCGTCGTGGCCCGGATCCCCGAACGGGTGGCCGGCCGGCCCGTCGTGCGTCTCGTCGTGGACGACGGGTCGACCGACGCCACCGCCGCGCAGGCCCGCCAGGCCGGGGCCGTCGTGGTGTCGCTGGGCACCAACACCGGCTTGGGGGCGGCCCTACGCTGCGGCCTGGCCGAGGCGGTGGACTACGGGCCGGCCTGCGTCGTGTACCTCGACGCCGACGGCGAGTACCCGCCCGAGCAGGTGCCCGACCTGGCTCGCCCGGTGCTCGAGGGCAGCGCCGACTACGTCGTGGGCTCCCGGTTCGCCGGGCGGATCGACCGGATGCTGGTGCACCGCCGGCTCGGCAACGTGCTGCTCACCCGATGGGTGCGCTGGATGACCAGGCGGCGCGACCTGACCGACGGGCAGAGCGGTATGCGCGCGTTCAGCCCGCAGGCGGCGGCCGCGGCGGTGATCCGGCACGACTACAACTACGCGCAGGTCCTGACGCTGAGCCTGCTGGGCCAGGGTTTCGGGTACGCCGAGGTCCCCATCGGCTATGCCTTCCGTACGTCGGGGCGCTCCTTCGTCCGGCTGGGCGCCTACCTGCGGGCGGTGCTGCCCGCCGTACGGGCCGAACTGAACGCCACCGAAGGCCGACCCGCGAACATAGCCTGAGCGCTATCATTGATACGTGGCCAGCATGGGCGGCGATCTGATCCGGGAGGCTCGCCGTCGCGCGGGTCTGACCCAGCGGGAACTCGCGGAAAGGGCCGGCACCACGCAGTCCGCGATCGCCCGCGTCGAGTCCGGACGGGTGGATCCCGGCTTCGAGACGGTGCGCCGGCTGATGCGGTTGTGTGGCTTCAACCTGCTGGTCGCACTCGACCCCTACGACGATTCCGACCTCGCACAGGCGACCCGACTGCTCCAGGGCACCCCCGAGCAGCGCTTCGACAACATGGTGTCCTTCGCCGCGCTGGCCCACGACATGCGTGCGACTACGGGGGCCCACCGTGGTTGACCCGCCGTTCCGGCCTGAGGCGATGCTGGCTGCCCTGCAACGGCACGAAGTCGAGTTCATTCTCATCGGCGGAATGGCCGCGGCCATGCACGGTTCGCCCCTGCTGACCCAGGACATCGACATCACGCCGGTGCGCACGGAGCCGAACCTCCGACGGCTGTCGGATGCGTTGCGTGAGCTCGAGGCGAAGATACGCGCGGTCGAGTTGGACGAGCCGCTGCCGTTCAGCCACGACGCTCGCTCCCTCGCCGCGGTCGACGTGTGGAACCTGGCCACACCGCACGGATTCTTCGACATCTCCTTCACCCCGACGGGGACGGCCGGCTACGACGATCTCCGGCGGGATGCCGTTGAGACGAGCTTTCGTGGCTTGCGGATCTGGGTGGCCTCCCTCGCGGACGTGATCCGGAGCAAGGAGGCGGCCGGCCGGGACAAGGACCGGAGGGCGCTCCCCGTGCTGCGCGAGATCCTGGCCCGCCGCCTGCACGAGTAGCTCAGTCTTCGACGACGTGGTGGCTGAAGCGTTCCAGCGCCGCTGACCAGGCCGCCTCGTCCCGCCTGCCGTCCGGCCCGATCGCCGCGACCGCGTCGTAGGCCATGGCCATCGTGTGGTGGGTGTTGTCGTGCACGAACAGCCCCTGCCGGCCGAACGTCGTCACCCGGTCCAGGCCGTCGGCCCAGATTTGCAGCCCGGCCAGCCGCTGCGCGTACCCGATCTCATAGACAGGGTAGACGTGCGGTAGCCGGCGGACGGCGACGCCGGCCAGGTCCAGCGGCGGCAGGCCCACGTCGGCCAGGATGCGGGTCACGGCCGCGGTGAGTTCTGCGTCGTCGGCCCTCCACCACCGGCCGCCGATGGCGCACGGGATCTCGGCGCACAGCACGGTGTGGTCGGCCGGATCCTCCGGACTGTCCCGATAGTTGGCCGGTTCGCTGACCCGGGTGACCGGGGTGTCGCCGGCCGGCAGGTAGTGCGCGTCGTACTGGGTCCACCGGCCACCGCGGTGGACCAGGTAGACGAGCACCATCGCCCGCAGGGTCAGGCTCCTGGCGTCGTCCAGGACCGCCGGTGGCGGCTGCGGCCGGGCCAGCCGGGCCAGCACCGGCAGTGGCACCGTCGACAGCACGTGCCCGGCCCGGACGCCGGTCCCGTCGGCGCGGCGTACGACTGGCCGTGGCCCGCGCAGTTCCACCGCGGTGACCTCGGCGTCGCTGTGCAGCCGGGCACCGGCGACCGTGGCCGCCGCGGCCAGCGCGTCCACGATCTGCCCGAAACCCCGCCGTGGGTAGTGGAAGACCCGGCCCTGGGGGTCCGACCGGCGCAGCGCCCGCCGGGCGATCTTCCAGGAGCTGTCCGCGCTGACCCGGCGCCGGGCCTGCTCGACGTCGATCTGCTGGCCGGGCAGTCCCCACAGCTTCTCGGCGTAGGGGGCGTACAGCGCGCGGTACAGCTCCGGCCCCAGGGTGGCCGCCAGCTGCCCGCCGTACGACGTCCGCCGGTCGGCGTAGCCGGGCCAGCCGGCCCGCCGGAACGGCTCGAAGACCGCGTCCCGGGCGATCCGGCCGATCGCCGCGCGGGGCAGGGCCTGGGCCAGCTCGCCGGGCCGCAGCGGGAAGCTGACCCAGCGGTCGTACAGCCGCAGCCGCCCGTGGCGGGGCCGGGTCTGCAAGTCCTCGCCGAGCAACTCCCGCAGATCGGCGAGCAGGTGGGACGCGGTGGCCGGGTGCAACCGGTGGCTGCCGTGGTCTACCCGGATGCCGGCGACGTCGAAGGACGCGGCCAGCCCGCCGAAGGCCGGCGCCCGCTCGTAGAGCCGGACCGAGCGCCCGGCCAGGGCCGCCCGCCAGGCTGCCGTGAGGCCGGCTGCGCCGCCCCCGAGCACGACGAGATCGCAGTCCGGCGCCGGATGGCTCACCGGTTCACCGTACGGAGTGGTCGATCGCCGGCTCGCCGACCTAGCAGTGGCTAGGGCACCAGGACTCCTGGCACCCGGCGCCGACGACGCTCGTCGCTCTGCTGGCGCTGTCCGTAACGGGTCAGGCCCCGCGGCTTGTACACCGCCAGCACGGTGGCCACGAGCAACACCAGCAGGGCGAGGGCCGAATGGAGCACGAAGGTGGGCGCGCGCAACGCGTCGAGGTCGGCACCGGGTGCCCCGGCCAGGTCGGCGAATGTGCTGACGGTCCGGGTGTAGAGGAGCAGCACGACGGTGGCCAGAACGTTGAGCAGGAGCTTGAACAGGACCCAGTAGTGCCGGAACAGGCCCCAGGGTGAGCCCAGCGAGCAGACCAGCCCGGTGAGCAGCGAGGCGACGGCCAGCGGTACGAGCACGTACCAGGTGAGCGGCTCGGCGGCGAGGTAGACCGCGCGCGCCGTCTCGGTGTCCTGGCTGGTCAGTCCGGTGACGGCCAGAGCCAAAAAGGCGAGGACCGCGCCGAGCCAGCCCACCGAGGACATCACATGCGCGGTGAGCGCGAGCTTGCGCAGGCGAGGGGTCATGGTCAGGCGGCGCTCACGGACCATGCCTGCCCGCTGAGAGGGTCGCCGGACGACGCATGCCGACCGGGGCCGTGCTCCCCGAGGCCGCCGGAGAGCAACAGGACGACCATCAGGACGACGACGACGGCGATGAGCACCGACAGCTTCACCCACCGGGGCGTGCCGGAACCAGAACTGTTTGCAATATGACCTGTCTCCATAAGCGTCAGTATGTATCAAACGTGGACGCAGCGTATAGTCCGCCGCGTGCCGAAGCTGTGGACCGACACGGTCGAGGCTCATCGCCGCGCGGTGCGCGACGCGACCCTGGACGCCACGGCGGCGCTGGTGGCCGAGCACGGGCTGGCGGCGGTGACCATGTCGCGGATCGCCGAGGCGACGGGTATCGGGCGCGCCACGCTCTACAAGTACTTCCCCGACATCGAGGCGATCCTGCTCGCCTGGCACGAGCGTCAGGTCACCGGCCACCTCGAACAGCTCGCCGAGATCCGGAATCGGCCCGGCGATGCCCGGCAGCGTTTGGACGCCGTCCTGACGGCGTACGCCCAGCTGTCCCGCGGGCGGCCCCGCGGCGCCGAACTCGCGGCCCTCGTGCACCGGGGTCAGCACATGGCCCTGGCCCAGGAGAATCTCAACCGGTTCTTGCGGGACCTGCTGGCCGAAGCTGTCGCTGCGGGGCAGGCGCGTGCCGACGTCCCTGCGGACGAACTCGCCACCTACTGCCTGAACGCGCTGGCCGCGGCCGGCGAGCTGCCCTCCAAGGCCGCGGTGCGCCGACTCGTCACCCTGACCCTGGCCGGACTGAGCCCGGCGTGACGGTTCAGGCGGAGCCGAGCGCGACCAGCCCGGCCAGGAAGGCCCGCCGCTCGGTCTCGGACAGGCTCGCGTACGGGGGCGCCGCCAGTTCATTCGTCCGCACCTCGATCCGGCCGCGCTGCGCGCCGGCCGGCAGCGCTTGGATCTGCTCCGCAGACAGGCCGGCCTCGGCCCAGGCGGCGGCGTGCGCATCGGCCCGGTGCAGGCGCAGCGCACACAACTGGCCGAACAGCAGCAGGCCGGGTGACGCACCGACCGGCTCGTACGACGGAGCGCTGCCCCGGAACGCCGGACCGGCATCGGCCTGCGCCGCGGTCAACAACCGGCCGGCCAGCGCGCCCAGCCGGGGCAGGCTCTGTGCCCGACCACGCCAGAGGACGTCGGCGGTGCGCTCGTGGACCTCCGCCAGCGCCGTGCAGCACTCTTGCCCGCGGCCGGTGAGCGCGATGTGTTCGTCCCGCACGGTGAGAATGCCGGCCGCGACCTGGCCGAGCAGGTGGGCCTGGAAATCGGCCTCGGCGACGTAGCGCAAGACGGCTCGAGCCTGGACGAGGGGGATCGGCCGCAGCGGCAGGCCCAGCCGCAGCTCGATCAGGGGGACGGCACTGGGCAGCCCGAAGCGACGCAGCACCTGCGCTGCCTCGGAACGGGACGCGACGTGGACGCCGATGGCGACCCGGTCGACCGCCGGGGCGACCTGCGCGGCAAACGCGACCGGACCGGGGTGGCGGAGGTCACCCGCCACGGGTACGCCGGCGCGACGACCGGCGCCGGGAGACGGGTTCGGGATCAGGTTGGGCCACCGGTGCCCGTACCGGCGACGGCACCGGGACCGCGGTCGGTGGCATCCGCAGCGGCTCCGTGACCCGCGGTGGGGACCAGTTCGGCTGGACCGGCCGGTGTTGCACCTGAGGGGCCGGCGCCGGTCGCCCGCTGGGGTGGGGAACGTCCCCACGTACCGGGTTCGCGGCCCGCCGCTGGGTGGCGATGGCGTGCCGGGTGGTCAGCACTCCGGCGCCGTACCAGCCGAGCAGGGCCACCGCCGCACCCGAAGGAAGGACGAGCAGCACGTCGTGCAGCGCGCGTACGCCGGAGGCGTCGGCCGACCCGGCGGCCGCGCCCGACCCCGCCACGATGCGGGTCAGCGGTACGAGCGCGGACAGCCCGAGGACGGCCCCGGTGAGCGCGCCGACCAGCGGCCCGGACCGTGAACCGAAGACGTAGGCGGGCTCCGGGAACCGGCCGCCGATCGCGACGGCGGCGAACAACGCGACCACCCCGGCCATCAACCCCGCGGCCAGGATCGTCCGAGCGGCCGGCGGCGTCCCCGCGGTGGTCAGGGCGGTCAGCAGCACCAGGAAGGTGCTGACCGCGAGCAGCCGCCGGGCCACCCGGGAGCTGTCCTCGATCGGCGGTGCGTACCGCACTACCGCGTTCTCCCGGGCCGCGACGCGGCACCTCTCGTACGGCGCCCGCAGACCGAACGTCCGGGCCAGCACGCTCTTGCGCAGCCGCAACTCCGGGGGTGGCTCCAGGCCGGACAGGCGGTTGGTGAGCATCGTGCCCAGGACGCCGCGTGAGCGCTGGGTCGTCGCCGCGCGGTCGGAGTCCCAGGGCCCGAGGTCGCGCCACTGCTCGACGGTCTGCGCCGCGACCCGCTCGCACTGGCCGCGGTAGCGCAGCATCGCGTCGGAGTCGACGACCGGTTCGACCCGGATCCGCCGGGTCGGCAGGTGCTCGGTGGCCGCGATCCGGCGCAGCACCTCACCGGCCATCGACGCCGAGGTCCGCCGCTCGTATGACTGCGCCCCTCGGTGCATGTCGTCGACGAGCAGTTGCTCGCCGAGCAGGTGCCGCAGCTCCGGCAGCTGGACCTCCGGCGAGATCTGGATGACGCCTTGCCGGACCGCGGCCAGCCGCTCGTCGGGCGTGATGCCGGGCATCGGAAACCGGCCGCCAGTGACCGCGAAGTGCAGGGTGACCCCTAGGGCCCACACGTCCCCGGCCGGTCGCCGTTTGATCTCCGCGGCCGGGTCGGCGTGCTGGGCGCGAGCCTCCTCCGGTGCGGTGTAGCTCAAAGTGCCCGGCGCGGACAGGACGTAGGAGCCCTCCATCGGCCGGGTCAGCCCGAAGTCGCCGAGTTTCCACACCCCGTCGACGAGCATGATGTTGTCGGGCTTGACGTCGCCGTGCGAGGTCTGCAGCTCGTGCAGGTGGGCCAGCCCGTCGGCGATGCCGGCCAGCGCCTCGCACATCGAGGTGGTCCGCGCCCAGCGACCCTCGTCGGGCAGCTCGTCGCCGCGGCGGATGGCCAGCACGTACTCGCGCAGGTTCAGCGACGCCCACGGCATGACGATGAGCACGCCGCCGGTGTAGGGCCCGGAGTTGATCCGGCGGGCGATGGTCGAGGACATCAGGTGCGGATGGCCGAGGGTCAGCGAGCTCATCGCCGCCACCTCGTGCACTACCTGGTCCTGGCGGCCGTGGGCGGACTGCGGCAGCAGCACCTTGAGCGCGACGTCGCGACCGTGCAGGGCGTCGGGGTCGCTGGCCCGGTAGACGTGCGCGTTCACGCCGGCGTTCACCCAGGCGGTTATCGTCCAGATCGACAGGCTGGCGCCGACGTCCAGGGCGAACCCGGCGGGGGAGTGCTCGGGCATGGTGTAGGACCCGAAGACTTCGGTGGCCTGGGCTTGGCCCAGTCCATGGGTACCGGTGACCTGGGTTCCGGTGGCTGCCGGCGCAGCGGCGTACCCGAGGTAGGTCCGCTCGGTGTTCACCGTCCAGCCCTCCCGCCGGCGCCGCTGTTCGTCGTCAACCGGGCCCCCCAACGGTAACGCCACTCGCGGGCCTGGCCCGGCAGCTGCGCCAGGTGAGCCGGGGTGACCATCCCGTGGCCGATCAGCGCCGCGGCGACCATGCCGAGGCTGACCGGACGCTCGGTGAACACCCGGGCGTCCAGCAGCTTCTGCTTGAGGGTCTTGAGGTCGGTGACGACGTACCGCTCGAGTTCGTCCATGGTGGCGGCTCCGGCCGGTACGCCGGTCAGCGCCGCGACCTCCCCGCCGATCTCGGCCGCGGACGGTAACCGGCGCAGCCGCAGCTGGTCGCGCAGCCACGGCTGGCACAGCAACACCGCGGTCAGGAAGTACTGCGCGTCCTCGGCCAGTGCCACACCGGCGCCGGGCCGGGTCGGTTCGCCGGTCAGGGCCGGCAGTTCACGATCGAGGGGGGCCGGCTCGGCCGCCAGCGCCGTACAGCTGATGGCGATCGCGCGCTCCTGGTGCACCATGGTCGCCGTCCCGACGGTGACCGCCGCCCGGTCGGCGACCCAGCGCGCACCGGGGCGCAGCGGGATCAGTGAACCCTCCAGGGTGTCGACGTACAGCGGGTTGACCTCGGAGATGTTGGTCAGCTGCCAGCCGGCGGGCTGGGCCTCGATCAGGCCGTGGTGGCGCGAGAGGTGGACGTCGCCGGCCAGCAACAGGTCCGCCCCGCCACCGGGCCGGCCGAAGATCAGCGACTGCCCCGGCGACAGCGTGTGCTGCTGGCCGTCGGGGGCGCGGACGACGACCCGGCTCATGCCGCGCTCGCTCATCGCTGGGGGCGGACCACGACGGCGCTTGCGTCGTCGGTGCCGCCGGCCGCCGCGGCCGCGACCACGAGCCGGCGGGCGCCGAGTTCGGGATCGCGCGAACCGGCCAGGATGTCGGCCATCTGCGCGGTGTTCAGCGCGCCGTGTACGCCGTCGGTCGACAACAGGACCGTGTCACCCGGCACCGGCCGGAGCCGCGTGATGTCCGCGCTGGCTCCGGCCGGGTTGCCGAGGTACCGGCGCAGATGGTTCGTCGTACGCCGGACCAGGGGCGAATCAGGCTCCGCGGCGCCGACCGCGACCAGATGGGCGGCGACCGTGTGATCGGTGGTGAGAACCTGCAGTACGCCGTCGTGCAGCAGGTGGGCGCGGGAGTCGCCGACGTTGACGACGAGCAAACCGTCACCGGCGGCGACCAAGGCACACAACGTGGTGGCCCCGGTCAGCAGCCCGCCGGCGGCGAACTCGGCGACCAGCTGGTCCTGGACGGCGGCCACCGCGGCGTTGACCCCGTCCTCGTCCCGATCCTGGACCCCGAGGCGTTCGGCGAAGACGGCCACGGCCATCGCCGCGGCCTCCCCGCCGCGCTTCGTGGAGCCCATCCCGTCGGCGAGCACGACCAGACCGGAGTGCGGCGCGACGAGCAGCGCGTCCATGTTGGTGCCGCGGCGGGCCCCGCGTTCGGTGTGGGCACCGACCTGCCAGTGCACCGTCACCGCCGTCACGTGCCCGCCTGGCCGCTTCCGCGCATAACAGGAGTAGACACGAGCGGCTGGTAGGTCCAGCACGGTCCCATACTGCCCAGCTGCAGCGTGTCGCGCGCCCGCAGCAACACCGGCTGGCGGACCAGCGCGCCGTTCACCCGGGTGCCGTGCCGGCTGTCCAGGTCCTCCACCCGGCAGCCGGCCAACGTCGGAACCAGCCGCAGGTGGTGCCGCGAGGCCGACGGGTAGCCGATCGTCACGTCGCAGTCCTCGGCCCGGCCGACGACCAACGCCTCTCGGGTGAGCACGATGTCCGGTTCTCCGTCCGTGCCGCGCAACCGGTGCACCCCGGCGCCGTGCAGCTCGGCCGCCGTGGGTTCGGCCCGCAGGTCACGGGTGACCGGCACGAGCACGGGTCTGGCCGGTGCGGCCGGCGGGGTGTCCCGGATCGCATGGGTCGATTCGGGCCGCGTCTCGGGACGTATCAGGGCCGGTGTCTCGGGCTTGGCGGAGGCCGAGACCGTGTGGGTCGGCTCCGAACCGGGAGCGACGGCGTCGCCGGGGGAGTACGTGGTCGTGGACTCGCGCGGCGCGTCGGCACCACCGCCGGACAGGGCCCCCGGTCCGGGCAGCGTCGTCGAGATGACTTCGGGGCGGCCCTCGGCCACGGTCTCGCTGTCCTGTACGACGACCCGCGGTGGGCCCGAGTGCAGCCACTGCTTCTCCCGGGCGGTGCGCAACAGGCTGGCCGAGACCGCCTCCTGGACCGTGTCGAGCAACGGCTCGACGACGGCGTACTCCTCCGCGCTGATCCCGACCAGGAACGCCTTGGGCAGGACCGCCTTCTGGCCGTAGGGCATGGCCACGCGTTGGCGGCGGCAGACCCGGGCGATCCGCTT
>JBPCOX010000233.1:0-3800 GCA_050999825.1 Mycobacteriales bacterium | reverse complement strand
GCCACCGTCGCCACCTGGCCGGCCAGGAACAGGTCCTGGGCGTCGGCGCGCCGCGACGGCCGCAGCCGCACCCGGCTGCCCTTCGACACCGGTACGCCGGCGATCCGTACCGCGTCGGTGGTCGGGGTCACGCTGGCGTCGGCCACCGGGTCCCACCAGGGCACCTCCGGCGAGGTGGCGGCCGTCTCGTCGACCGGCTCGGGCGGCCAGGGCTCGGCGGCGGGCGAGTGGGGGTAGCGCAGCGTGCCGTGCAGGCGTTCGAGGACCTCCGGCGGCATCGAGTCGCAGCGGTCGATGATCGCACCGGCGCGCGGGTCGGTCGCCCGGGCGGCCAGCTTCTCCTCGTCGGTGAGGGTCATCACGCGCAGGGTCAGGATCTCGTCGATCTCGGTGGAGTCGAACAGCTCGCCGGCACTCTCGGGCGCCACCGCCGGGTAGTCGTAGAGGATGATGGGCGAGGCCAGTACGACGTTGCGCCGGCCCTCCTCGCCGATCAGGACCGGCCAGCAGCGGAAGTTGTCGCACTCCGCCGCGGCGGCCCGCGCGGCATCCGGCGGCTCGAGCAGGGAGACGAAGGCGCCGTCGCGTACGCCGAGCAGCAGGTGGCACCCGACGTACGAGCGCCGGATCGCGGCATCGCGGTCACCGTCAGCCCATGGCGTGGCGTTCTCCACGGTGACGCGCAGCCGGGTGAGCGAGTCGTCGACAACCGTCGCGGTCACCCTCACGAGGCCGGCGAGGGGAAGCCGGCGCCGCACCAGCCGGCCTGCAATCGAGCCGGCTCCAGCCGGGATCGGCTCGACCGCCTCCCCGCCGGGAATCTCGATCGAGAGGACCCGCTCGCGCTCGAGGTCCCGCAGCGCGAGGTCCGGCAGGTCGACCTCCTGCTCTACCGCCTCGTCCCAGCTGAGCCAGCTCTTTCCGTCCACCTCGAGCTCGGGCACCGCGGTGAACGTCTCTCCCGAGGCGTCGGCAAGCTCAACCGCGCGCGGCTGGATCTGCAGGAAGCGCACTCGAACGTCGACGACAGTGTCAGGGCCGACCTCCAGCAGGCACTCCGCCCGCATGCTCGACTCCTCACCGACGCCGGCCGCAGCCGACCCAGGGGGGCCCAGGATCCCGAACTGCCAGCGCACCTGGTTCTTGCGCGAGGTGGACCGGTACGGGTAGAGCAGGTAGCCCTCGTAAAGAACGGCGTCGGCGACCGTGCGAGCCAGGTCGAGGCTCATCGCGACGTCTCCTGCGCCTCGGCCAGCAGGGCGGCGAAGGTCTGGTCCCAGCTGGGGAGCGCACGACTGCTCCGGAAACGCGCCAGCGCGTCGATCGTCTCCTGCGACATCCGCAGCCAGCCGCTGTTGGGGAAGTAAAGGTCCATCAGCTCCCGCCACACCGCGACCGGCAGCCGGTACTTCGCCTCCTTGTGCCACGGGATCTGCTCGACGCTCACCCCGGTGCCACCCTTGACGAAGGCGGTACCTGAGAAGAGCACGACGATAGGGATCTCGCCGTCGCGCAGAGCATGCATGTACTTGGACGCGGCGACATCGAAGTCGTAGGTGCACTCGAGGGTCAGATCCAGCTCGATGTCGCGGCTGAACCCTGGCACCATTGCGGTGCAGTACGTCCACTGGAACGGATGCAGCGTCTCCGCCCACCGGCCGCTGTCGCCGAAGAGCGCGAGCAGGCTGTCCTTCTCCTCGTCGGTGTACCGGCGCCGCTGCGGCTCGATCCGCACCTGGGCGCGCAGGGCGACGGCCCACAGCTGCGCCCCGGTCGACTCGTCGATGCGCAGCCGGATGGTCAGCGTCGGCACCGCGGCGTACGGCTCGGGGTGGACGTCGAGGACCTCGAAGTCGAGCTCGGTCATGGCGCGGTCACGCTGGCCGGAGCGGCAGGCGCGGGTCGGCTCTTCGCCTCGATGTCGGCGAAGAACCGGTCGATCTGGGCCCGGGCGTCCGAGCCGCCGTCGAAGCCCCGCCAGCTCCGGCGCAGATGCCCGACCAGCTCGTAACAGGTGTCGATGGGCACCAGGTAGCAGTCGAAGGCGGAGCTGCCCCGGCCGCGCGAGCGTACGAGCAACGCCTCGACGTCGGGTGTCAGCGTGGCGAGCTCCGGGTTGGCGGCGCGGATGTCGTCCCACGCCGACAGCGGCAGCTCCGACTCGGCTGCGCCAGCAGGGCCCGGGTAGCAGGCCACGGTGCGCTCGAGCTTGGAGTTCAGGAAGAAGAACGCCATGCCGACCGGAATCTGCAGGTCGTCCCACTGCCCCGGGCTGAGCTGGAACGACGAGAACGACAGGTACCGGTCCGGGACGGCGCGGTAGCGCAGTACCGCGCCGTCCGCGGTGAACAGCAGGTAGCAGGGCCGGCAGGCGCACATCAGGCCGCGGCTCTCGACATTGACCACATGGCCGTGCTCGGCGGCCAGCTGCTCGCCGCACATCTCGCAGCGCTCCTCCATCGACCGCCGCGGCTCCGCCTGCGCGATCCGCTGGAGCGCGGCGAGCGGGCCAGCGCCAAGGCTGGACTGTGGGGGCTTCATGCCGTCGCCGCTGCCGGTACGGCGATCTCGACGCCGCCGTCGCGCTCGAGCAGCGGCAGCGGGTCGAGATGGTGACCCGACTCGACGCCGGCCCCGGCCCGATGCACCTCGTAGTGGCTGCCGCAGCCGGGGCAGCGCAGCACCGCCGACCCCACGGGGGCGCCCAGGGCCCGTTCCAGCGCAGCGCCGGCGAGGCTGGACGCGCAGGAGGGACACCTGTCCCGGAAGGCGTAGAACACCCGGCCCACCCGGGCGACCGCCACCGTCAGTCCGGCCACCGGCACGCACCGGACCTCACCGGAGCCAAGGTCCTCGACGCCGGCCACGCGTTGCCATCCGCCGGGACCCTCGGCCCGCGACGGCTCGGCGCGCAACCGCGACGACAGCGACTCGACCGAGATCATGCCGCTGGACGCGCCGTTGCCCGAGGGGGCCGCAGGAGCTTCGTCGACCTCGATGCCGACGACCTCCGGCGCCAGCTCGGCAATCGCGCCCTCGACGGCGAGCTGGAGCGTCACCGCGGAGGACGCGCAGCCGTCACAGCTGCCCAGCATCCGCAGGCGTACGACGTCTGCCTCGGTCACCTCCAGCAGCTCGACGTCGCCGCCGTGCGAGCCGAGGTAGGGACGAACCTTCTCCAGCGCCCGCTCGACCCGGGTATGGACATCGTGCGGATGCAACCCGTGCACGAGCATCAGGCTGGCCACCAGCTCGTCGTCGGCCAGCCGGTCTAGCAGGTCGTCGGTCAGCGCCCCGGCGTCATAGGCGATCTCGAGCATGCGCTCGAGCCCCGCGCCGTAAAGATCGACGACCACGCGGACCAGTTCCTCGGCCCGCTCACGCGCCACCGGCCCGGCGGCGGAACTCGCCTCGAGTAGCTGCTCGATGCGCTCACCGGTGGCGCGTGCGTCCGTCGGTACCGACACGTCCTCGCCGCTAGTCCCCGTCACTCGCCGGTGACGGCTGCGGTCGGGGAGTGCAGCTTCTTGAGCACCTTGCCGTCGCCGAGGTACATGTGGACGCCGCACGGCAGGCACGGGTCGAAACTGCGCACCGTACGCATGATGTCGATGCCCTTGAAGTGCTCCCGGTCGTTCTCCTCGAAGATCGGCTGGCCTTGCACCGCGTCTTAGTACGGGCCGGGAGTGCCGTAGCTGTCCCGCGGGCTGGCGTTCCAGGGCGTCGGCGGGTAGGGGTGGTAGTTCGCGATCTTCCCGTCCCGGATCACCATGTGGTGGGACAGGACGCCGCGGACGGCC
>JBPCOX010000158.1:0-5463 GCA_050999825.1 Mycobacteriales bacterium | reverse complement strand
CGAGGCGCCCTCCCTTCGCGGGGCGGCTGGTCGTGCACCGAGCCTCAACCGGCCCCGTAGCCTTGCCGACCATGGGTGGGCGCGCGATCGTCGTCCGGGACGACGCCCTACGGGCGTACGACTTCGGCCCGGCGCACCCGCTGACGCCGGTCCGGGTTGAGCTGACGTTCGCCCTCGCTGACGAGCTCGACGTGCTGTCCGCCGACGGGGTGACCGTGGTCGGCGCGCAGCCGGCGACCGAGGTGCAGCTCGAGCGGGTGCACACGCGGGACTACGTCGCCGCCGTACGCCGAGCCGGCGCGGGTCCGGGTCGGACGGATCTGGCCTACGGCATCGGAACCCCCGATGTGCCGGCATTCCCGAACATGCACGAGGCGTCCGCGCTGGTGGCCGGAGCGAGCATGGCGGCGGCGGAGGCGGTCTGGACGGGCCGCGCGCGCCATGCCGTCAACCTCGCCGGCGGCCTGCACCATGCGATGCCGGCGGCGGCGTCCGGCTTCTGCGTCTACAACGACCCGGCCATCGCGATCGCCGGGCTGCTCGAGCTCGGCGCGACGAAGGTGGCCTACGTCGACGTCGACGTCCACCACGGCGACGGCGTACAGGCGATGTTCTACGACGACCCGCGGGTGCTCACCATCAGCCTGCACGAGAGTGGCCGGACGCTCTTTCCGGGCACCGGCTTCCCGGCCGAGATCGGCGGCCCGGGCGCCGAGGGGCGCTCGGTCAACGTCGCCCTGCCGGCCGGTACCGGCGACGAGGGCTGGCTGCGCGCGTTCGACGCCGTCGTGCCCCCGCTGTTGCGGGCGTTCGGGCCGGAGGTCCTCGTGACCCAGTCCGGCTGCGACAGCCACGCGCTGGACCCGCTGGCCAACCTCCTGCTCAGCGTGGACGGCCAGCGGACGTCGTACGCCGCCCTGCACGAGCTGGCGCACGAGGTCTGTGCTGGCCGGTGGGTCGCGCTGGGTGGTGGCGGTTACGAGCGGGTCCAGGTGGTGCCCCGGGCCTGGACGCACCTGTTGGCGATCGCGGCCGGCGCACCACTGGACCCTGCCACGGCGACGCCGCCGGAGTGGCGACGGCTCTGCCTCGACCGGGCGAGGGAGCCGGCGCCGACCTCGCTGACCGACGGGCGGGAGCCGGCACCGGTGCCGTGGCCATGCAGCGCCGCCGGCCAGACCGACCGGGTGGACGAGGCCATCGCCGAAACCCGCTCGACGGCCTTTCCCTGGCACGGCCTGAACCCGGCGGACCCCGGTTGAACCGGGAGCAGCTCCGTGAGCACCTGATCGCGAGCCGGATCGCCGGCGACGTTGCCACGTCGCGGGAGAACAACCTCACCAACTACGGCCGGATGAGCCGGCGCGACCCGAGCTACCTGTTCGGCCTGCGTCCGGCCCGGACGTGGACACCCGCCGAGGTGCTGGCGCTGATGGCTGAGCGCGTCGGCGTGCACCCCGATCCGGCGTACGCCGTGGGCGTCGACACCATCGACGCTGACAAGACGCTGGACCGCCTGGACGCGATGGCGGACCGGCTCCGGCTCGCTGCCGAGAGGCGCGAGCGGGTGCTGGTGGCCACCGGCCACCCGGCCGGTGTCTTCGCCATCCACCAGGAGGTGGCCGCCGCCCTCGCCCGCGCCGGCGTCACCCTGCTGGCCCCAGCTGCCGGTTGGTCGTTCCTCAACCTCGCGGGGCATCGGCGTGAGATCCGTCACCTCGCCGGCGTCGCCATGGTCAGCGACCGCGGCGAGCTCAACCACACCCACTCGCCCCGGCCGATGGAGGCGATGCTGGCCGAGCTGGCCGATCGCGGCGAGCCGCCGCCAGATCTCGTGGTGGCCGACCACGGTTTCGCCGGCGCGGCCGGGCAGGCCGGGACGGAGACCGTCGGGTTCGCCGACTGCAACGATCCAGCGCTCTTCGTCGGGGAGGCGGAGGGTCGCGTGCACGTGGCGGTACCGCTCGACGACAACGTGCTCCCGCACCTGTATGCCCCGGTTAGCGCCTATCTGCTGAGCCAGGCCGTACTTTCCCAGCCGTCCCAGCCATCCCGCTGACATGCCGCAGGCTCAGCCGCTACTCTGGGAATCCGCACGTGCGTGACCTTCGATCGGTGGGGAAGCCGGCGCCCGTCACGTGCTCAGAAGGTTCGGTGCCCGCATGCCCTCAAGTTCCGAGCGCCCGTTGTCAGAGGTGCGCTTCCTGACCGTGGCCGAAGTCGCCGCGGTCATGCGGGTGTCCAAGATGACCGTCTACCGGCTGGTCCACGACGGCCGGCTGCCGGCGGTCCGCGTCGGCCGCTCGTTCCGGGTGCCCGAGCAGGCCGTGCACGACTACCTGCGCAAGGCCTACATCGAGGCCGGCTGACGCTCCCGCCCGGAGCCGGTAAGGTTCGGCTTCGGCACGGCCCCGACCGGGGCGCGCAACCCCTCGAGTCGGTACGCCGGAAGTGAGTTCGCACGTGGGTTCGGTCATCAAGAAGCGCCGCAAGCGGATGGCGAAGAAGAAGCACCGCAAGCTGTTGAAGAAGACCCGCGTCCAACGGCGCAACAAGTAGCAAGAGCCGGCCCGCCGCCCTAACCGGCGCGGCGCCCGCCGGCGTACCGGCGCAGGGTGATCCCGGCCGCCACTCCGCCGGCGACGCTGCCGAGAGCGGCGGCCGCCGGAATCCCGACCCGGGCGGCCCTGCGGCCGGTGCGGAAGTCCCGCACCTCCCAGCCCGCGCTCCGCGCGAGTCGGCGCAGATCGGGATCCGGGTTGACCGCGACGGGACGGCCGACCAGCGACAGCATCGGCAGATCGTTGGCCGAGTCGCTGTACGCCGTACACCGGTCGAGCTCGAGCCCTTCGCGCTCGGCCAGCGCGCGTATCGCTGCTGCCTTCGCCGCCCCGTGCAACGGCTCGCCGGCCAGCCGGCCGGTGTAGACGCCCTCGACGATCTCCGCGACTGTTCCCAACGCCCCGGTCAGGCCGAGGCGGGCGGAGATGATCGTGGCCAGCTCGACCGGAGTCGCGGTCACCAGCCAGACCCGTTGTCCCGCGTCGAGGTGCTGTTGGGCCAGCAGCCGGGTGCCGGCCCAGATGCGTTCGGCCATGAGCTCGTCGTAGATCTCCTCGCCCCAGCTGACGATCTCCTCGACCCGGCGGCCGGTGACGAAGGCGAGCGCCGCCTCACGGGCATCGAGCATGGAGCCGGCCCGCTCCGTCCCGCCGACGCGGAAGGCCACCTGTTGCCACCCGAACCGGGCCAGGTCCCGGGTCGTGAAGAACTTGCGCGCCGCAAGTCCGCGAGCGAAGTGATAGATGGAGGCGCCCATCATCATCGTGTTGTCGAGGTCGAAGAACGCAGCCGCGGTGAGGTCGGCGGGCAACCCTGGGGGCGCGCGGACCTCGGCGGCGGCCGCTGCGGCGGCGCCGGCGGCACGGGCCCGCGCTGTTTCGACCGAGTGCGGCCGCCCCATCGTTCGACCCTCCTGCCGCTAGCCGACCGGCAGCGTAACCGCAGCGGGGGCCTTAGCCAGGCGGATCAGGAACCGGCGGCAGCGGGGGGGATGCGGCCAGCGGAGTCGGTGAGCCCGTTGCTGTCGGGTCCAGCGGGCTGGGGCTGGGGCTTTCGCTCGCGCTGGCAGTCTCGGTAGGGGAGGGATTCGGCGGCAGCGGCGGTTCGGTGGTGGAGACCGGGGACGGCGAGTCGGTAGGTGTCGGCGAGGACGGCGGGGCCGACTCGACCGGGCTCGGCAGCGGCGAGAGCGAGGGGAGGGGCGAGAGCGAGGGCGAGGGCGAGGGCAACGGGGGATCGGTCCAGGACGGCGGGCTCGGCTCCGGTGCTGCGGACTGCGAGGGCGACAGTGTCGGCTCTACCGTCGGCGGCGGGTACGACCCCGCCGGGATCGAAGGGACCGACGTGACGGTTGCGGCCGGCGCCTGCGCCGCGCCGCTGCCCGGGCAGACGTCCGCGCACGGGAGTGGCCCCAGGACGTCGAAGCCGCCCGACATCGTGGCGCCGCCGGCGACGGCCCGGCAGGAGGCGTCGCACGGACCCTGCTCGATCAAAGCCTGAGCCCGGTCGCTCACCGAGGAGATCAGGGCGAGCGCCTGGAGGCCCGGTGCGCGAGCGGCCATCGGAAGCGTGGGCACTACGGCGGCCAGCTGGGCGTGCTGGCCCGTCGCGAAGTCGTCGAGCGCCTGCAACGGGCGCGACTGCCCGGACTCGCGCCAGTACTCGGTCAGGTCGCGGGTGCCCGCCAACGTCTCACGATCCATGTCGGCGAGCGTGTCCAGGACGAGCTCGGTGGTTCGTGCGCTGAGGGCGAGCCGCCCCGCTACTGCACGGCCCGACCCGCCCGCGACCAGCGCGCTGTTGCGGTCGACCAGCGCGGACACCTCGCGGAGCCGAGTCGCGGCGAAGTCCAGGTGACGGTTCCCCCTCGCGAGCTTGCCGTGCGCGGTGGCGAGCTGGACGCTCTCGGCGGCCCGCTTGACCCCGTAGAAGGGCTCACCGGGCACCGACCGGCCGCCCAGCAGGCCGACGCCGGCCACGACCAGCGCGACGGCGAGCATGCCGGCCGCGAAGGCCAGCCGTCGCTGCGCGCGCCAGCCCGTGAGGAGCTCCTCCAGCTGGTCACCGAGGCGGGGGCGGACGACCTGAGGCGGTGGATCAGCGGCGAGCGTGACCAGCCGCTGGCGCAGCCGGCCGCGGAAGACCGCGTCGGGGCCGAACGGCATCGCCGCAAGCTCGTCGGCGAGGGTGAACAGCGACGCAGCGGTGGGGTCGGGAGCGAACCCCGCGTCCAGCGCGCGGGCGAAGTCCTCGGCGCGCCGGCGCGACGGGGGCAGCAGCAGCAGGCTCACGAGCTGCTCCCCTCACGAGTGCTCTCGGTTCCCCGTAGCGGACGGATCAACGACGCGCGCCTTGCCGGAGTTACGGGCTGTGGAGCCGCGGCCGCCCAAGATGTGGTCATTCGGCCAGATCTGGCGGGAGCATGCGGCCGAGCGTGCGCACCGCTCGGTACTGAAGTGCCTTGATCGCGCCCTCGTTCTTGCCCATCGCCAGCGCGGTCTCCGCGACCGAGAGCCCTTGCAGGAACCGCAGCACGATGCACTCCTGCTGCTCCGCACCGAGTCGCTTTACCGCTTCGAGCAGCGTGGCGTTGGTGAGCGACTCGAGAACTTCCCGCTCCGGGCTGTCCGTGGTCGCCGATGAGCTGGCGGCGAGCAGGATGTCGTCGGTGGCGATCTCCAGGCGGTACCGGCCGGACTTGTAGTGGTCCGCGATCAGGTTGCGCGCGATGGTGACCAGCCAGGCCCCGAAGTCGCGCCCCTGCCACTGGAAGCTCGGCAGTCGGCGCAGCGCACGCACGAACGTCTCGCTGGTGAGGTCCTCGGCAAGGGCCACCGAGCTCACCCGGTAATAGATGTAGCGGTACACGAGACCGACGTATTGGTCGTAGAGCTCGGCGAA
>JBPCOX010000151.1:0-4626 GCA_050999825.1 Mycobacteriales bacterium | reverse complement strand
CGGCGGGTTGCCCGAAGGGGTTGAGCGCGGATGGGCCTGGCCCATGTCCTGACCGGCGTCCTTGCCCTGTCCGGCGTGACGTGCATCGGCATCGCCGTCACCCACCAGCAGCACCTCCCGCAGCCGCCGGTGGCCGCGGTCGACTCGGTCGGCCCGCCGGCTGTGGAGCCGGAGCCGGCCAGTCGGCGCCTCCGCCCGGCGACTGGCGCACCGCAGGTGGTCGGACCGGTGCTCGCGGCGTCCGCGCCGCTTGCAGTCGCCATCCCGGCGATCGGTGTGCAGTCGCGGCTGCTGCACCTCGGCCTGACCGCCGAGGGCTCGCTGGAGGTTCCCCCGCCAGGGCCGCACTACAACGAGGCGGGTTGGTACCGGAACTCACCCGCCCCGGGCTCCCTGGGCCCCGCGGTGATCGTCGGTCACGTCGACTCGGCGGCGGCGGGGCCGTCGGTGTTCTTCCGACTCGCAAGCCTGCGCCCGCACGACACGGTGCTGATCACGCGTGCCGACGGCTCGGTCGCGGCCTTCGCCGTGGACGACGTCCGCCGCTACCCCAAGAGCCGCTTCCCGTCACAGCTCGTTTACGGAAACACCAACCGCGCCGCGCTGCGGCTCATCACCTGCGGCGGGCCGTTCGACCGTGACAGTGGCCACTACCTCGACAACATCGTCGTCCTTGCGTCGCTGGTCCCGGGCGGCGGCGGAAGCGGCTAGGAGCTATCGGCATCGAGGGGCCCGATGAAGGACGACAAGAACACCGGACGTATGCAGCGGCGCACCAGGACCGCCCCGGTGGCCCGCATTCGCAAGGCCGGCAAGGCTGAGAAGAGCGGGGGCTCCAAGCTCGCACGGCTGGGCTCGCTCGCCGCACCGGCAGCAGGCGGCGCCGTCATGCCCAAGAAGATGCGCTCGAAGTCGGACGACAACAAGACAGTGGGCCTCACCGCCGTACCTCAGCCGTCCACTTCATCACAACCGAGGGTGGAACTGCCGCCCCCCGTGGTCGTCGACCAGACGATCGCCACGACGACATCGAGCCCTGGAGCGTGGCTGCAGCCGCTCAGCCTAGGTGCAGCACTTGACTGTCCACGCTGATGTGGGCCCCTTGCCGCTCGAGCTGTGCGGCGCCTTCAGCTGGCGTGACTCCGAGCCGCTCCGGAAAACCCGGCGGGTTCGCGACCACCACACCTTGGAAGCTGACGATCTGGCCAGCCTTGGCGGAATCCCTCGACTCGCCGCCGGAACGGACCCGCAACTGGACCCACACCCGGTTCGTCGGGCTGGTGCCGACCCAGAAACCCTCATCCGCGGCCACGGACGGCACCGCTACCCGGGTTGCCGTCACCGTCCGGCCGACGTAGGGGGTCAGCAGACCGCCGGGCAGCGGCAGCAGCGCTCGTCCGTCGACGGCGATGGACTGCACGGGTACGCCGGCCGGTCCGGGCGAGCTCGGCGCGGACGGTCCGGGGGTGCGGGGTGCAGAGGTGGGATGCGCCGTCGGCTGGGCTGCGGCCATTCCTACGACGGCGGCGGTACCAACTGCCACGGCCGCCGTCGTGACCTGGGCCTTGCGGTTGTGCAGCAGGTAGCGGGCCACGTTGGCGAGCCCGGCGAGGCTGAGCCAGGGGACGACAGCGGCCAGGCCGCGGCGGCGCTCGAGCAGCGGCAGGCTGAGCTCGGTGCAGGCCTTGCAGGACAGCAGGTGCCGACCGGCCCCCAGGGCATGCTGCCGTCGCTGGTCACCCGCGGACAGCGCCAGCAGCACCGGGCGACACCTCGTCGTCGGTAGCTGCACCTGGCGGAGCTGCAGCAGGAAGTCGACCCGCAGCTTGGCGCGGGCACGGGCGAGTCGTGCGGCGACGCCACCGCTGGTGCCGTCGCGGCTGGCCGCAATGGTCGCGGTGTCCTCGCCGCGCACCTCGTGGCGCACCAGCACGTCGCGCTCCTCGACCGACAGGCCGGCCAGAGCAGCGCTTATCGCCTGCTCCTCCTCCCGTCGCAGCGCGCTGTCCTCGGGGCGCTCCGGCTCACGGAGGTCGATCAGCCGGTGGGCGTGGCGACGCCGACGCTCACCCTCGCGACCCGCGGTGGCCACCAGGTTCCGGGCCGTCACGAGGGCGTAGGGGAGCAACGCCTCGTCATCGAGTCGCTCCCGCTGCGCCATCAGCCGGACCAGCGTCTCCTGCACGACGTCGTCAACGGTGTGGGAGTCCGCGCCGCGCGCTGCCGCCACCCGCCGGATCGGCTCCATCAGCGCCACCAGGGCAGCGTCGGAGTCCGCGGAGAGCGGCACCACGGTGGTCATGGGGCCCGAGGGTAGTCGCCCGTCTCGCCTGGGCCGGAAGTTTCTGCGTTATGCCAGCCGGCCCAAGGCGTGTTCTCAGTGCGAGACCTCGCCGTCACGGAGCCCGCCGCCCATCCGCCGACCTCGGAAGGTCCCATGACCACCCTCGCCATCGACTACCAGCGCGGCGTCAGCAACGCCTTCGCCAACGTCGCGGCCTTCGTGCCCAAGCTGGTCGCGTTCCTGGTCGTTCTGATCATCGGCTACATCATTGCGAAGGTCCTCTCCAAGGTCCTCGCCAAGGTGCTGCAGCGGGTCGGCTTCGATGACCTGGTCGAGCGCGGCGGCATCCGCAAGGCGCTGGCCCGGTCCAAGTACGACGCCGCGGGCCTCCTCGGCCAGCTGGTCTTCTACGCGATCATGCTGTTCGTGCTGTCGACGGCGTTCGGCGTCTTCGGGAGCAACCCGATCAGCGGCTATCTCCGGTCGATCATCGCCTATCTGCCGAAGGTCTTCATCGCGATCCTGATCGTCGTCATCGCCGCCGCCGTCGCCGCCGGGGCCAAGACCTTGATCGAGAGCAGCCTGGGTGGCCTCTCCTACGGCGCCCTGCTGGCGAACGCGGCATCGGCCCTGATCATCGCGCTCGGTGTCATCGCGGCCCTCAACCAGCTCAACATCGCCCAGAACGTGGTCAACGGCATCCTGTACGCCGCTCTCGCCGCAATCGTCGGTGTGATCGTCGTCGCGGTGGGCGGCGGTGGCATCTCGCCGATGCGGACCCGCTGGGAGAACACCCTCGCCAAGTACGACGAGGAGAAGCCCCGGATCCGCGAGCAGATGTCGTCGTCCTCGACAGGCGGCGGCGTCACGCGGGTCTCCACGAGCACCGTTCCCGCGTCGGACCCCTCCGGCGGCAGCACGCAGATCCGCCGGTAGCTCGGCGTACGAGCCCGTTCCACCAACCGTCGAACGAAGGAGCAGAACATGAGCCCGTTGTCCCTGGACGACGCCCGCCGGATGAGCGGCGCGACCATGATGGACTCGAGTGGCGGCAAGGTCGGCAAGATCGCCGACATCTACATCGACAAGGACACCCAGCAGCCGGAGTGGGCGCTGGTCTCCACCGGCAAGTTCGGTGGCCGGGAGAACTTCGTGCCGCTGGCCGAGTCCTCCATGTCCGGCGACGACCTCACGGTGCCCTACACGAAGGACCAGATCTCGAACGCACCGTCGGCCGAGCCCGACGGTGAGCTCTCCCAGGAGGAGGAGGCGGCTCTCTACCGCCACTACGGCCTGGGTTACTCGGAGTCGCGATCCGACTCCGGCCTGCCGACCGCCGGCACGGCTACCGGTACGACGACCGAGCGCAGCGCGACCACGTCGAAGCCCGGACGCGACGTCCGGGGAACGACCGACGACGCCATGACCCGCTCCGAGGAGCGGCTCAAGGTCGGTGTGGTGAAGAAGCCCTCGCAGCTCGTTCGGCTGCGTAAGCACATCGTGACCGAGAACGTGACCCAGACGGTGCCGGTCACCACCGAGCGGGTCCGCGTCGACCGTGAGCAGATCACCGAGGCCAACAGGGACAAGGCGATGGACGGCCCCGAGATCACCGAGGCGGAGCACGAGATCACCCTCATGGCCGAGAGGCCGGTCGTGACCAAGGAGACGGTGCCGGTCGAGCGGGTCCGGGTCGCCAAGGAGTCGGTCACGACGCAGGAGACCGTCGGCGCAGAGGTGCGCAAGGAGCAGATCGAGGTCGAGGAGCCCACTGGCCGCACCGACCGCACCAAGCGCTGAGCCGATCGTCACCCCTGACCCAGAGGATCTCACATGGCTAACGATGCCAACGACCGCAGCCGGACGACTACCGACGCGTCCCGCTCGGTCGGGGCGTACAGCATCGGGACAGAGAGCGAGCCGCCGCGCAAGCGGCCCGGCTGGCTGGTTCCGCTGCTGCTCCTGCTGGGGCTGCTGCTGTTGCTCGGCCTGCTCTTCGGCCTGCTCAACAACGACGACAAGGACAAGGGCACGGCCAAGGGCCAGGTCAGCAACTCACCGGCGACCACGGGGAACGGCACCGGTGCCACCGCCACCCCGGGCGCGGGCACCGGTGCCACTCGCGGCACCGCAGCCGGCACCGGAGCCGGCGTGGACGGCCAGCTGCTCGCCGGCGGGGCCGCCGTTCTGCCGCTGGCCGCGGCCGGCGCCGACCTGGGCCAGTACGCCGGCCAGGATGCGACGGCCAACGGTGTCCTCGTGCAGTCGGTGCCGGCCGACGAGGGCTTCTGGGTCGGCAGCAGCGAGACCGACCGGGTGTGGGTGCAGCTGACCGGTGGGGC